>NZ_JBSHGZ010000007.1:372891-382326 GCF_053618075.1 Embleya sp. NPDC055664 | reverse complement strand
TTTTTTTTTTTATACTCTGGGGGCTGCGCCCCTCCGGGGCCGCGCCGCCGGGGGGGCGCCCCCCCCGCCCCCCCCCCCGCCGCTCGTCTTTCCGCCGAGCCTCGGTCCGGGAAGCTCAGACCAACACCTCCGACTTGCCTACCGCCTCACCCACCACACCCGAGCCCGCTCGCCGCCCCGGCAGCAGCTGCACCAGCGCCGCGACCACCGCGCAGAAGGCCGTCAGCAGCCAAAGCCCGTTCACGAACGCGTCCCCGAAGGTGTCCGCCGTCGGCGCGTCGCCCAGCGTGTCGTAGAAGACGATGCCCACCAGGGCCACCCCCAGCGCCCCGCCCACCTGCTGTGCCGTGGACAGCAGGCCCGCCGCCGAACCGGCATGCCGCGCCCCGATCCCGGCCAGTACCGTCGCCGCCATCGGGCCCATCACCAGCCCCATCCCGAACCCGGTCAGCGCGAGCCCCGGGATCAGCCACAACGTCTCGTGCGTGTTCGACACCGTCTCCACGAGCGCCACCTGCCCCGCGCCCTGCACCAGCGCGCCGAGCGCCAGCACCTGCCGACCCAGCCCCGCCGCGATCCGCCCCGAGACCGCCGAGGACAGGAAGTACCCGACCCCGAGCGCGATGAACAGCAGCCCCGAGTCCAGCGCCGACATCCCGTGGCCCAGCTGTAGGTACAGCGCCAGGATCAGGAAGAACGCCGCGTTCACCAACCCGTACACCAGCGCCGTCGTGATGCCCACCGAGAACGGCCGCTCCCGGAACAACACCGGATCCACCAGCGGCGCGCCGGCGTTCCCGGCGAGCCGGCGCTGGTACAGCGTGAACGCGCCGAGCAGCAGCGGCGCGACGCCGAGCGACAACCAGGTCCACAGCGGCCAGCCCTGCTCCCGGCCCTGGACCAGCGGCAACACCACGGCGACCAGGCCGAGCGTGACCAGTACGGTGCCGACCGGGTCGAGCCGGGTGCCGCCCCCGCCGCGCGTCTCCGGAATCACCCTCGGGACCAGCACCAGCGCGACCAGCCCGACCGGGACGTTGATCCAGTAGATGCTGCGCCAGTCGAGCCCGAACACATCGGCCTGGATCAGCGCGCCCCCGATCAGCTGACCGAACACCCCCGCGAAGCCCATCGCCAGCCCGTACGCGGTGAACGCCTTGACCCGCTGCTCGCCCACGTAGAGCACATTGACGATGCCCAGCACCTGCGGCATCAGCAGCGCCGCCGCCGCGCCCTGCACCACCCGGGCCGCGATCAGCGTCTCCGCGTTCCCGGCCAGCCCGCAGCCGGCCGATGCGATGGTGAACAGGGCCAGGCCGATCGCGAACATCCGCCGTCTGCCGTAGATGTCGCCCAGTCGACCGGCGGTGATCAGCCCGGCGGCAACCGCGAGGCCGAAGCCCGCCACCACCCATTGGATCGCGGCCGGCGTGGCGTGCAGGTCCTCCTGCGTGGCGGGGATCGCGACGTTGACGATGAAGAAGTCCAGCGTGGTGATGAAGATCCCGGCGAGCAGGACCAGCAGCGCGCCCCACGACTGCCGGGGCGTCGATGTCGCGGCGTCGGGAACGATGGCCGTCGTGGTGGCGGACATGGGTGGTTCCTTCCAAAGAAGAGGACGTAAAAGAAAAGGGCGTGCAAGAAAGAAGAGACGAAGGCCCGCGGGGCCGAGCTACCGTCGCCCGGCCCCGAGTCCGACGCGGCGACTCACAACCCCGCCGGCACCTTGTCCAGGAAGCCACTGACCCGCGCGATCCGGCCGTCCTCGGCGATGTGGATCACGTCGAAGCCGACCACGATGGCCTCCGCGCCCGCCGGGCCGAGGTTCCACGTGAAACGCGCCAGGTCGTGGTGCCCGTCGACGGCCCCGCCCAGGGTGAAGACCAGGTTCGGGAACTGGCTCTGCACCGCGCCGAGCGTCGCGTCGATCGCGTCGTGCCCGAAGGCCGACACCAGCGGGTCGACGTACCCGGCGTCCTCGGTGTACAGCCCCTCGACCAGCTTGCGCCGGGCGGCCGGGTCGGTCTCGTTCCACACGGCGATGTAGCGCTCGGCCAGGGCGGTGTAGTCGATGTTCGTGGTCATGGCGACCGTCCTTCGTGGGGTGTTCCGGGCTTCCGGCGGTTCCGGCGAGCTCCGTTGCCCATGAACCTACGGAGCCCCGAACCGACGGGAATCGGTCGCGCATAGGTACTTTGGCGCGCAGGAGTCGGTAGGTCCGTACCGGTATCGACGACCACACACCCGGACGGACGGACCGGCCACGGAGCGGGCGGACATGGGGGACGCATCGGCATGTTGTACGGACGAGACGCCGAGCTGGGCACGATCAACGAGCTGCTCGCCGCGGCCGAGGAGGGCCGCAGCGGCGTGCTCGTGCTCCGCGGCGAGCCCGGGATCGGCAAGACCGCCCTCCTCGATCGGGTGGTCGCCGACACCGACCTGCGGGTGATCCGCGGCACCGGCGTCGAATACGAGGCCGAACTTCCGTACGCCGGGCTCAGCCTGCTGCTCCGCCCCGCGCTCGGCGGCCTCGACCGGCTCCCCGAACCGCAGCGCCAGGCCCTCGAAGCCGCCTTCGGCCTGGCGGTCGGCGAACGCTCGGAGCCGATGTTCGTCGGCCTCGCGGTGTTGTCCCTGCTCTCCGAATACGCCGGCGACGGACCGCTCCTGTGCGTCGTCGACGACGCACAATGGCTGGACCGCGCCTCCGCCGACGCACTGGTGTTCGCCGCCCGGCGGCTGTACGCGGAGGGCATCGCGCTGATCCTCGCCGCGCGCGACGACCGCGACGCCTTCCCCGTCCCCGGCCTGCCCGAACTGCACCTGCCCCCGCTGCCGCCCGAGCAGGCGGGCGCGCTCCTGGACACCCACGCGGAGGATCTGAGTCCCGCCGCCCGCCACCGTGTGCTCGCCGAGGCCCGAGGCAACCCGCTCGCGCTGCTCGAACTGCCCGTGTCACTGGCCAGCGAACGGGCCGGGGACACCCTGCGGCCGGGGGCGCTGCCGCTGACCAGCCGGCTGCAGATCGCCTTCCACGGCCGGGTCACCCGGCTCGACGAGCGCACCGGGATGTTGCTGCTGCTCGCCGCGTGCGACGACTCCGGCGACCTGGGCGTACTGCTGCGCGCGGGCGCCGCGTTCGGCGCGGGCGCGGCCGATCTGGCCGGCGCCGAGGAGGCGTCGCTGATCGTCGTCGACGACGACCGGCTGCGCTTTCGGCATCCGCTGATCCGCGCCGCGGTACAGCAGCGCGCCCCGCTCGACCGGCGCCTGGCCGCGCATCGCGCGCTGGCCGCCGCGTTCGCCGCGCCCGACCACGCGGACCGCCGCGCCTGGCACCTGGCCGCCGCCGCGACCGGCGTGGACGAGGCGGCGGCGACCGCCCTGGAGAGCACCGGCGAGCGAGCCCGCGAGCGCAGCGGCCACCTCGCCGCCGCGCTCGCCTACGAGCGGGCCGCCCGACTGACCGAAGACGTCTCGGCCCGCACCCGGCGGCTGACCCTGGCCGCCGAGGCCGCCGCCGAGGCGGGCGAGTCGGACCGGGCCCGCACGTTCGCCGAACGGGCGCTGACCGGCGCCGCGGACGACGCCGTCCGGGCCCGGCTGTTGCACGTCCACGCGCTGGCCGACTTCTGGCAGGGGGCGTTCCCCAGCGCACACGAGCTGCTGCGCCGGGGCGCCGCGCTCGCCGCCGGATCCGACCCCGAGCGCGCGGCCCGGATGTTGCTCCAGTCCGTGCACACCGCGTGGTACCTGGGAGAGAGGCAACTGCGGGAGAGCATCGACGAGTTGGCCGCACTGACGCTGCCCCCGACGGCCCCGGTGACGCCGGTCGCCGCATTCGTGACCGCCGCCTTCCCGGCCGACGAGCACACCACCGAGCGCCCGGTGCTCGGCGACCTGGTCCGGGTCGCCCACGACTTCGGCGACGACGATCAGGGCGCCCTCCTGCTCGCCTGCGGCGTCGGGCTCACCCTGGGGCAGGACGTCGACGCGCACGACCTCGCGACGGTGCTCGCGGCCGACAGCCGGCGACACGGCGGCATCGGTCGACTGCCCACGATCCTGTTCTTCCGGGCCGAGACGGAGATCTTCGAGAGTCGACACACCAACGCGCTGGCCACCGCGACCGAGGCGCTGCGGATCGCCCAGGACACCGGACAGCGGCAGTGGATCAGCCAGTTCGAGAGTGTGCTGGCCTATCTCGCGGGCGTCGCCGGCGACGAGGAAGCGGCACACCGGCACGCCGACGCGGCGCTGACCGGCGGCGTCGGCAGCGCGATGCCCGCCGGCGCACCCTGGTCGGCCTGGGCGCTGGGCCTGCTCGACCTGGGCCTGGGTCGCCCCGACGCGGCGCTCAACCGGCTGGAACAGCTCACCCGCGAACCGATGCGCCATCACATCTGCGCGACCCGCTCCGTCCCCGACCTCGTCGAGGCCGCGGTGCGCGCCGGCGACCCCGACCGGGCCCGCGAGCCGCTGGACCGCTTCGAGCGTTGGGCGCACCGGGCCGGCCGCCCATGGGCCGACGCCCTGGTCCTGCGCTGCCGCGCGCTGCTCGCCGGCGACGAGGAGGCGGAGCGGTCCTGGCTCGCGGCGCTGGCCCGGCACGAGGGCGAGCGCCGGCCGCTGGAGCGGGCCCGGACCGTGCTGCTGTACGGGGAGTGGCTGCGCCGCATGCGCCGCAAGACCGAGGCGCGCGACCGCCTGCGTACCGCCCTGGCCGAGTTCGACCGGCTCGACGCCCGCTCCTGGGCCGATCGGGCCCGTACCGAACTGGGCGCGATCGGCGGCAGCGCCACCCCGCGCGGCCCGCGACCCGCCGGCGTACTCGCCCTGCTCACCCCGCAGGAGCTACAGATCACCCGGCTCGCCGCGCAGGGCCTGTCCAACCGCGACATCGCCGCCCAGCTGTTCCTGAGCCCGCGCACGGTCGGACACCACCTGTACAAGGCCTATCCCAAGCTCGGCATCGTCTCCCGCACCGAACTGACCACGATCCCGGAGCTGACCACCTCGACCGGCTGAGCCGGCCGAATCTCGACCACCCACCCGCATCCGGCGCGGCCACCCCGCCACCACCTCGCGCAGCGCCGGATGCTCGGCCCCGCCACCGGCGCCGATGTGCTCGTACACCCCGCGCAACACCTCCGCGCCGCCGGCCGCCCACAACTCCTCGGCGGCCCGGGTCAACCCGAAGTGGAACCACGCGAAGTTGACCGCTCCGTGCTCGAACGAGCGCTCCATGTCCGCGAGTTCGCGCAGCGGGGCAACCTCGACCGGCAGGTCGTCCACGGTCGAGGTGAAGGTCCGCAGGACCGGCAGCAGATCCGGCTCGACCTCGTGCGCGTAGCCGACCATGGCCAGATTCGCGTGCAGCTCGGCGATCCACATGCCGGGATACGCCGGCCAGACCTGGTCCTGGAACAGGTGGGTCAACTCGTGCACCGCCACCAGGTCGAAGTACGGCCGCAGCGCGAGCGGTTCCCCGTACACCTCGCGCAGCCGCCGCACCGTGCCGGCGCCCAGATGCGGCCGCAGTCCCGCGTACAACCGTGCCCCGAACCAGCCGTCGTCGGCGGCCACCCGCAGGTGGTCCCCGCTCCCCTGCGGCGTCCCGTACAGCGGCACCGTCGCCACCGCGTCCCAGTCCTCCGCGTCCGCCACCGACAACCGCACCCGCGCCGCGAACCCGAGTCGCTCGCCCAACCACGCCGCGGCCCGGTCGACCCGCCCGGCCACGAACGCGGCCCGCAGCTGCGCCCCCGGGCTGTGCCGGACCGTGCTCGCGAAGCCGTCGAGTGTCGCCATCGTTGCCACGCATACCTCCGGAAGGGATCGGCGGCCACCATAGGCACAGCCGATCCGCCCCCGCGCGGATTTCCCGACGCCGCGACGACCCGCCCGGTCACCGGCGGAATCGAGCCGACCCGCCTCCGCCCGCCCGACCCCGGTCAGGGCGTCCAGCGCGGATCCCGCCCCGAGGCGGCCAGCGCCCGCTCGAACGCGCTCGCGTCCGCGAAGCCCGCCACCTCCTCGGCGAAGCCGGAGTACTCGCGGTACATCGACGCGTACTTCGCCACGACGGCCTCGATCCCCTCGCCCAACTCGGTCGACGCCCGGTAGTCCTGCCCGGTCGCCCGGGCCACGTCCCAGCCGTGCAGGACCAGCTCCGCGAGCAACATCGCGGCGATCTCCGGCGCGGGCATCGTGCCGCCCCCGCCGAAGTCGATCTCGCCCTCCCACACCGCCGGATCGGCCCAGGCCGCCACACCCCGCCCCAGCTGCGCGGCGTAAGCGTCGGCCCAGTCCGGCTCGGCGACGAAGTCGCGCGCGATCAGGTCCTCGGGCAACTCCCGACGCAGCGCCCGATGCTCCAGGCCGTGCGAGGTGTACACCACCCAGTGGTTGATCAGCGCGCGCAGGTCGTAGTCGGTACACGGCGTCGGTCCTGCGGCGGGCGCGGGGGCGACACCGTGGGCGATCCGGTCGGCTTCTGCGGCTGCTTCGACGAACAGGTGGTGAATATTCATGGAAACGACGCTATGGCCCGCTCCCGTGACCGGTCTTGAACAAACGCGACAGCCCGAGCCGATGTCACCGGCGCCGGCTACCGTGGCCGGATGAGGCTTCCCTACCGCCCACGCGGAGTGCTGCGCGCCGACGCCGCGCCCGGCCACCGCGTGAGCCTCTACGAGCCGGCCGCCGACCTGGCGCCGTTCGTCGAGCACCACTGGATCGTGCACTGGGACCTGCGCGGACGGGCGCCCTTCCGGCAGAAGGTGCTCTCGCACCCCAACGTGCACGTGGTCTTCGAGCAGCCGTTCCCGGCCGTCTACGGCGTGGTGCGCGACATCTTCGAACGGGAGCTGAGCGAGGTCGGCCACGTGTTCGGGATCAAGTTCCGCGCGGGCGGTTTCCGGCCGGTCCTGGGCGCCCCCGTGGCCACGCTGACCGATCGGGTGGTGCCCGCGGTCGACCTGTTCGGCCCGACGGTCGTGGCCGCCGGCGAGCGGGTGCTGGGCGCCGCCGCCGAGCGGGAGCGGGTCGCCCTCGCCGAGACCTGGCTGCGCGGCGCGCTGCCGGCGACCGCGACCGATCCCGCGGTGGCCGAGACCGCCGCGATCGTCGCGCGGATCACCACCGCCCCGAACCTGTTCCGGGTCGACGACCTGGCCGAGGAGGTCGGCGTCCCGGTCCGCCGGCTCCAGCGCCTGTTCGCCGAATACGTCGGGGTCGGCCCCAAGTGGGTGCTCCGCCGGGCCCGGCTCCAGGAGGTCGCCGAGCGGGCCGAGCACGGTGCCGGCATCGACTGGGCGGCGCTCGCGGCCGACCTGGGCTACGCCGACCAGGCGCACCTGACCCGCGATTTCACCGCCGCCGTCGGCACCGCGCCGAGCCGCTACGCCCGCGCCTGAGCGCCCCGCCCCGCCCGCAGCCGTGAACGGGGCCGTGAACCCAGCCGTGAACGGGGCCACACCCGGGCCCGGCTCGTTCGGGCGCCGGAAATGCAATCCTTGACGGGTGTCCTCCACGCTCGTCGAAACCCAATTCCATGCCGTCCTGAGCGCGTCCGACGACGCCCTGGCGGACGCGATCGATCTCGGCGCCTCTCTGCTCGCGGCCTCCGCCGCCGACTGGCCCGACGTCTCGCGCGCGGTGCTCGCGCTGTACGAGCGCACCGCCGACGGCTGCCGCCGCCGCGGCTGGGAACCCGCCGACGTGGTCCGCGCGGTCACCCGCGACCTGGGCGAGCGACACGCCCCGATCGCCGCCGACCTGGTCGCCGCGCAGGCCCGGGGCTACGCGGGCACCGGCCGCCGCTGGACCGCCCAGGTGCGCGAGCTGAACGCAACGATCCCGTGGTGGAGCGCCGACGACGCCTACCTCACCGAATTGGGCGCCCGCGAGGGCCTGGACCGCTTCGGCACCGCCGCGCGCGTGCTCGAACTGCTCCGCTCGATCGCCCGGCTGCCCGCCATCGAACCACTCACCGCCGCGACCTTCCGGGAACCGGAGCGGACCCGCCCGGCGACCGGCGAGGAGCGCCAACTCGGCCGCGTGCGCGCCCTGTTGGCGAAGGCCGAGTCGACCGAATACCCGGAGGAGGCCGAGGCCCTCACGGCCAAGGCCCAGGAGTTGATGACCCGGCACCGGATCGACGAGGCACTGCTCGGCGTCGGCGCGGACGCGGCACACACCCCCGGCGCCTGCCGGATCGGTGTGGACAACCCGTACGAGGGCGCCAAGGCGCTGCTGCTCGACGCGGTCGCCGACGCCAACGGCTGCCAGGCGATCTGGTCCGGCGCGCTGGGCTTTTCCACCGTGGTCGGCTTCGACTCCGACCTGGACGCGGTCGAGTTGTTGTACACCTCGCTCCTGGTCCAGGCCACCGCCGCGATGAACCGGGCCGGCTCGCACCTGCACGACTCCGGCCGGGCCCGGCGCACCAAGACCTTCCGCCAGTCGTTCCTGATCGCCTACGCCGACCGGATCCGCGAACGGCTGACCGCCGCCGAGGAGGAGGCCGTCGCGGACGCGAACGCGGCCTCCGACAACCGACTGCTCCCGGCACTGGCCGCCCGCGAGGTCGCGGTCAAGGAGAGCACGGAGCGCATGTTCCCCACCCGCACCACGCACCGCCTGCGCGGCCGGGACGCCGACGGCTGGCGGCACGGCAAGGCCGCCGCCGACCGGGCCGACCTCGGCACTCGCGACCGCCTGGAACGCGGCGACCGCGCCGGCGAGCCGAGCCGAGGCTAGGCCGGCCCCGCTACCAGGGCCCGCGCTGCGCCGGCACCGTCGACGCGCGGGCCCCGCATCGCCCCTCGGCCACCGCCCGATGCGCCTGACGCGGCGTCATACCCGGTCCGGTCAACGGCTCGACGTCCTCCAGGTGGAGCGGGTCGCCGCATACCGAACAGACCACCTCGGCCTGCGCCTCGTGCCCCTCCGAGCCGCCGTGCCGATAGACCACGGGCGGCCCGTCCTCATCCGCCAGCCAGGTGTCGCCCCACCGGCCGATCGCCACGAGCACGGGAAAGAAGTCGCGCCCCTTGGCGGTCAGCACGTACTCGTGCCGGGGTGGCCGTTCCTCGTAGGGCACCCGATCGAGCAGGCCCTCCTCGACGAGCAGATTCAGCCGCTGGGCGAGCACGTTGCGGCCGATGCCCAGATTCTCCTGAAGATCCTCGAACCGCCGGACCCCGTAGGACGCTTCGCGCAACACGAGCGGCGTCCATCCGTCGCCGAACAACTCGAGGACGCGGGCGATGGAGCACGGCCAGGTTCCGAACGAGGTCCGCTTCATGCCGCCACATTACTGAGCGGGGGGGGGGGGGGCGGCGGGGGGCGGCCCCCCCCCCCGGGGGTTTTATGAAAAACCATTAGAATTCGGGTTTAAAAAGACTTAGCGGCAAGCATACCACGCCG
>NZ_JBSHGZ010000007.1:110887-372881 GCF_053618075.1 Embleya sp. NPDC055664 | reverse complement strand
CACCCCGCGCCGGGGGGGGTTGCCCCCCGGCCTGGCTCCGACCGTGGCCCCCTCCCCGCCCCAACATTCGGGCGGGGGGGGCTACCTACCCCCTCCCCCCCCCCCCCCGCTCGGTGGTTTGACTACAGCACGATTACCGTGCGGTTACACAGCGCTTACGCGTCACGCTTCCAGCGCGGCTTGCGGTCGCCCGCACCGCCGGCCGGACGGTCGTAGTGCCCGTCCCGACGCGGCGCACGGTCGTGCGAACGCTCGCCCGAGCCCGAGCCGTACGACGGACGGTCGCCGTAGGACGGCCGGTCGCCCCGCGGGGCGCGGTCGCTGCCGTACGCGGGCCGGTCGGTGCGCGGCGCACGGTCGCCGTACGACGGACGGTCGCCGCGGTAGCCACCCTCGCGCCGGTCGCCGCCGCCGTAGGACGGACGGTCACCGGTACGCGGAGCCCGGTCCCCGTACGAAGGACGGTCGCCGCGCGGGGCGCGGTCGCCGTAGGACGGACGCTCACCACCACGCGCGGAACGGTCGCCGCCGTACGACGGACGGTCGTTGTACGCGGGCCGGTCGCCGCGGGGGCCGCGGTCACCCTGCGGACGGTCGCCGCGGTAGCCGCCCTCGCGCCGGTCGCCGCCGCCGTAGGACGGACGGTCACCGGTACGCGGACCCCGGTCGCCATAGGACGGACGGTCGCCACGCGGCGCACCACCACGACGGTCGCCGCCGCGGTCGCCGTACGACGGACGGTCGCCGCGGTCCCCGCGGTAGCCACCCTCGCGCCGGTCCCCGCGGTCACCACGATCCCCACGGTCACCGCGGTCGCGGTCCGGGCGCTCGTAGCGCTCGGTGCGCATCGGGACATCGCCGTTCTTGGCCGCCTCGGCCAGCTCGGCCGCCTGGCGGCGCAGCTCGGCGGCCTCGGCCTTGAGCTCGACGATGCGAACCGCCAGCCGCTCCGCCTCGGCCTCGGCCTCGACCGCGGCGTCCGCCACGGACTGCGCCTTGACCTCGGACAGCGTGCGCGCGCCGGTCAGCTTGCGCATCTCCGGGTCGTTGGAGCCCTGCACCCGAAGGCGGGTCGGCTCGACGCCGGCGTCCTCCATCAGGCGGTCCACCGTGCGGCGCTGGTGCGGCAGCGCGAGGGTGACCACCGCACCGGCCTCGCCGGCGCGCGCGGTACGACCCGCGCGGTGCAGGTAGTCCTTCGAGTCGGCGGCCGGGTCCACGTGCAGGACCAGGTCGATGCCGTCGACGTGGATGCCACGGGCGGCGACGTCGGTGGCGACCAGGACCGGCGTGCGGCCCTCCTTGTACTCGGCCAGGGTGCGGGTGCGCGCGCCCTGGGTCATGCCGCCGTGCAGCGCCTCGGCGCGGACACCGGCCTCGCGCAGCTGCTGCGCGACGCGGTCGGCGCCGAACTTGGTCCGCACGAAGATCATCGTGCGCCCGCGACGGGCCGCGATGGCCGCCGTGACGTACGTCTTGTCCTTCGGCTGCACCACGAGCACGTGGTGCGACATGGTGGTGACCGAGGACGCGTGCGGGTCCACCGAGTGGGTGACCGGGTTGTCCAGGTACTTGCGGACGATCGCGTCCACGCCCTTGTCCAGCGTGGCGGAGAACAACATCCGCTGACCGCCGGCCGGGATCAGGTCGAGCAGCGCGGTGACCTCGGGCAGGAAGCCCATGTCCGCCATCTGGTCGGCCTCGTCGAGGATGGTGATCTCGACGTTGTCCAGCACGGCCGAACCGCGGTCGACCAGGTCCTGGAGGCGGCCGGGGGTGGCCACCAGGATCTCGACGCCGCGCTCCAGCGCGAAGATCTGCTTCGGCATCGACATGCCACCGGTGACGGTCTTCATCCGCAGGTCGAGGATGCGACCGTACGGCTCCAGCGCGTCGTGCACCTGCATCGCGAGCTCACGCGTCGGGGTGAGGATCAGCGCGAGGGGGCGCCGGGCGCGGGCCTTGCGACCGGAGAGCCGGGTGAGCATCGGCAGGCCGAAGCCCAGCGTCTTACCGGAGCCGGTACGACCGCGGCCGAGGATGTCCTTGCCGGCCATCGCGTCCGGCAGCGTCGCGGCCTGGATCGGGAACGGGTGGGTCACGCCGCGGCGCGCGAGCGCCTCCACGACGTCCTTGTGCAGACCGAACTCGGCGAAGCTGGGGCCGGTCGGCTCGGGCTTCTCCTCGGCCTCGACCTCGTCGGCGGCCTCGACCCGCTCGTCGGCCTCTTCGTCGTCCTCGACGCCCGCCTCGGCATCGGTGTCGGTGTCGGTGTCCTCGTCGGCGTCCGCCGCGGACACGGTGTCGTCGTCGTTCGCGACGACCTCGTCGGCAATCTCGATGGCGATCTCGGTGATCTCCGAAGCGACCTCGGTCACCTCGGCTGCCTGCGCATCCGCCACACCCTCCTGCACCTCGGCACCTTCGGTACCGGGCATGGGCGTGGCAGTGTCATTGGCATAGGGGGGCATGCAAAACCTTCCGGATGCGGCCCGTCTCGAAGGTCCGCAGCCGAAATGTGGTCGCACGAGAAAGCGACACTTCTGCGGAGCACCAGAACGAGCCTACGAGGCGCCGCGACTCATGGCGGCGCCTGGATATGGGCAAAGCGATTCACCAGCGTACCCGATCACTGCGCGTTTACGCCTATCGGGTGCGTTCGTACTCCACCCTCAGACGCGCGTCCTCGTGCACCACGAGCAGCCTCGGGCGCTGCCACGACCAGTGCTCGGGGAGCAGGAACAGTGCCCCCGGGGCACGGCGCAACAAGCGCAGTCCGGTGTAGCGGTAACGATAGGAAGCGCCGGTTTCTTCCTCGACCGCGATCCCGTCCTCGGACCGCATCCGCAGATCCTGCACCGAGTAGAGCACCACCCCGGTCCGCCGCGGCAGTTGGTGCGCGAAGGCCCGGCCGTCGTCCCGCCCCGACACCTTCGCGTACGACCCCGACGCCCAGAACAGACACAGCACCACGACCGCGGCGGTGAGCAGCGACGGCAGCGACCACGGCCGTCCGGGCGCGGCGGAACTGCGCCGGTGCGCGCCGATCCGACGCGAGAGCAGCACCCCGTACGCGCAGATCGACAGCCCGACCGCGAGCGCCCCGGGCAGCAGCAGCGGCTCCCAGCGCGGATCCCGCACCGGCCACCGGTATGCGGCGAGCAGGACCGCACCCGGCACCACGAACCACGCGCAGCGCAGCAAACGAATGCACCACCCGGCGATCCGTCGGTGCCGGCGCAGCCACACCAGCAGCCGGGGGTGCGCCATCCGCGCGGCGAGCAGCCCGCCGGTGAACACGAGCAGCGGCCGGTACAGGGTGCGCAGACCGTCCGCCAGATACTCCCGGGCCGGCGTGCCCAGCACGCTCTCGTCGAACCCGAGGTAGTCGGACCGGGCCGCGGCACGGGTCCAGCCGAAGTGGTACAGCAGGCCCGCAAGGATCAGCGCGGGCACCACGAAGAAGGTCGCGAACTCCCAACCAGCGCCGGTCGATCGCTCCTCGGGCAGCCCGCGCGCGACCTCGGTGCGAGCGGTCTCGGCGGCCCGCCGACCCCGGTACGCGGACCGGTGCCGGCGCGCGGCCCGCCGCTCGGTCGCCACGGCCTCGTGCTCGACGCGGGGCGCGCTCGGGATCGCATCGGGTTCGCCGAACCACTCGGCGAGCATCGACATCGGCTCGCCGTGGGAAACCTCCGACACCTCCGCCACCTCGGCCGTGAGGTTGCCGCCGGTGCGGAAGAGGGCGAAGTCCCCCACCGGGTCGCCGATTCGGTCCGGGTGCGGGACCCCGGGGACCGCATGCCCGACGGTCCCTGCGTCCCGCGCCCCCGGTTCGGCCCTTGGGTCCGACCCGAACTCCTCGGCGTCGCCGGGGCCCGGGCCGGGCCGGTCGCGCGGCGGCTCCGGGCTCCCCCACGCCTCGCCGGCGACCGGTTCGTACGGCTGTGCGCTCGGCACCGGACGCCGGGCGTCGCGAGCACGCGGCACGGCCGGCCGGCCCACGTGCTCCGGCTCGGACCCGGGCGTCCCGGGGTCGCGCGCGGCATCGGCCGACCGCCGATCGGGCTCGCCCACTCGGGTCAACGATCCGGTTCCGGGAAACTCGGGCTCGTCGTCGGCGAAGTCCGTCATCGGCCCGATGTCCCCCTGCGTGGTCACCGGTTCAGCATGGCCAGACACCAACTCCCGCTCCAATTCCGGAACACCGCCCGTCACCCATTCGGCGGCGGCGCGTGATGGCACACCGGGAGCGTGCGCGATCCCCCGACGGCAACCGCGGCCGGGGGATCCAGCGCGCGCTAGCGTGGCCGGGTGCCCCCGTTCCGACTCCTCGCCGTGATCTCGCTCGGCGGCGCCATCGGCGCGCTGGGCCGCTGGGGCATCGCGCAGGCGATGCCGCACACGGGTACCGCCTTCCCTTGGGCGACGCTGATCACCAACGTGCTCGGCTGCCTGCTGATGGGCGTCCTGATGGGCGTGACCCCACCCGACCCGCTGCTGCGCCCGTTCCTGGGCACGGGGGTGCTGGGCGGCTTCACCACGTTCTCCACGTTCGCGATCGAGACCCGCGCCCTGCTCGCGGGCCACGCGTGGCTCGACGCCTGGCTCTACGCGGCCGGCAGCGTGCTGCTCGGCGCGATCGCGGTCCACCTCGGCCTGGCCGCCGTGCACCGCTCGCGGGGAGCGGCCGGATGATCCCGCTGATGGTGGTCCTCGGCGCCCTGGTCGGCGCCCCCGCCCGCTACCTGACCGACCGATACGTCTCCACGCGGTGGAAGTCGGCCTTCCCGTGGGGCGTGCTCACGGTGAACGTGGTCGGCTCGCTGATCCTGGGCATCGTCACCGGCCTCGCCCCGGGGGAGCGGGTGACCACCCTCCTCGGCACCGGCTTCTGCGGCACGCTCACCACGTTCAGCACGTTCGCCTACGCGACGGTGGAACTGCACACCGTGGGCCAACGCCTGCTCGCCGCCCTGTACGTACTCCTCAGCGTCACCCTCGGCCTGACCACCGCCGCCCTCGGCTACGCCCTGGCCCACTGACCCGCCTCAGCCGTACCCGTGCTCGTGCAACCACGCGTCCCCGATCCCGAAGTGATGCGCCACCTCGTGCACGACGGTCACCTCGACTTCCTCGACGACGTGTTCGTACGTCTCGCAGATCCGCAGGATCGGGTTGCGGTAGACGGTGATCCGGTCCGGCAGCACTCCGGCGTACCAGTCCCCGCGCTCGGTCAGCGGGATGCCCTCGTACAGACCGAGCAGGTTGGTCCCGTGCTCCCCGGCGGGGTCGGGCTCGTCCTCGACGAAGATCGCCACGTTGTCCATGAGCTTGGTCAACTCGGGCGGGATCCGGTCCAGGGCCTCGGCCACCAGTTCCTCGAACTCCTCGCGCGACATCTCCAACACCCCCTCATTCTGCGGCCTCCACCCCCGCCCCGCGGGGTCCCGGTTATCCGCTTTGCAAGCGCCGGCGAAAACCCCGTATAGTTCGGGACGTCCCCGACGGCAACAAGACGCCGGACACGGCCAACAAGCCCCCATCGTCTAGTGGCCTAGGACGTCGCCCTTTCAAGGCGGTAGCACGGGTTCGAATCCCGTTGGGGGCACGCACCAACCCCCCTCGGGGGGCCGCAACAAGCCGGACAGCCAGTACGGTAGGGTTCAACACGAAACACCGCGAGGGAAACCCGGGAAGCCGGGAAGAGATCGCAGAGGTCCTGTGGAGCAGTTTGGAGTGCTCGTCACCCTGTCAAGGTGAAGGCCGCGGGTTCAAATCCCGTCAGGACCGCAAGATGGAAGATCGGGGCGCCGAAAGGCGCCCTGATCCATCGAGGCCAGGTAGCTCAGTTGGTACGAGCGTCCGACTGAAAATCGGAAGGTCGGCGGTTCGACCCCGCCCCTGGCCACCAGGCTCATTAAGCCACAACGCCCCGAGCGATCAGTTCGCCAGGGGCGTTTTTTGCGTTCCCGACTGGTGCGTTCCCGGGTCCCGTTCGGTGCCGGTGGTTGGGCCGCTCGGGTTCGGGGTGGGGATTCCGGTCGTGTCCGGGCGCTTCGGGGGCGGGCGGATCGTGATACTTCGGGCATGAGTGCCGCTGACGGGTTCGGTCGGGCGTTGCCCACGCACGCTCCGCACGACGAGGGCATGGGTACGCGGCTGAACTGGTTGCGGGCGGCCGTGCTCGGGGCCAACGACGGCATCGTCTCCACCGCCGGTCTCGTGGTCGGGGTGGCCGGAGCCACCGACGAGCGGGCGCAGTTGCTCACCGCGGGGCTGGCCGGACTGCTCGCCGGGTCGTTGTCGATGGCCGCGGGCGAGTATGTCTCGGTGAGCACGCAGCGCGACGCGGAGCGGGCCGCGCTGGTCCAGGAGCGCCGCGAGCTGAGCGACGAACCCGAGGCCGAGCTCGACGAGTTGACCGGGCTCTACGAACAGCAGGGGCTCACCCGAGCACTGGCGCGCGAGGTGGCCGAACAACTCACCGAGCACGACGCGCTCGCCGCGCACGCCCAGGTCGAGCTGAAAATCGATCCGGACGAGCTGACCAACCCGTGGCACGCGGCCGGCGCCAGCTTCCTGGCCTTCACCGTCGGCGCGTTGTTGCCGCTGCTCGCGATGGTGTTGCCGCCCGCCTCGGTCCGGCTGCCGATCACGGTGGCCGCGGTGCTCGCCGCGCTGGTCCTGTGCGGCTGGAGCGGCGCCCGCCTCGGCGGCGCCCCACCGGCCCGCGGGATCGTCCGCACCACCGCCGGCGGAGCCCTGGCCATGGCGGTCACCTACGCCGTGGGCAGCCTGCTCGGCGCCGACGGAGTCTGACCGGGATCCCGGCGCCGGACCCCCGACGTCTGCTTCGCCACAAAAAGGTGCGGATTGGTGGCGAAAAATATGTTTAAAGTGGAGACATGAGTGAACTCTTCGACGCCGAGCTGCCCCGCTGCCCCCTCGCGGGGGTCGTGGACGCGTACCTGCCCCGGCTCGCGGAGTTCGCCTTCGAGCCGGGGCTGGTCGCCGCCGTGGACCAGCACGCCGCGGCGGTGCGCACCTCGCTGGCCGCCGACGGCGCGGGGCTGATCCCGCACCAACTGCGCCGCGAGGACCTCGCCGACTATGTGCTGGGCTTCACCGACGTACTGGCCGAAACCGACTGGCGCGAGCCGGTCGGCTACGACTTCGCCGCGTTGCGCCTGACCGCCGTGTGCTGGCTGGTGCGCGAACACGACCTGCTGGGTTGAGCACTACCGGCGTTCCTCGCGCGTCTGCGCGGGCTGCCCGGCGATCGCGTCGCCCCGGCCCCGCTGGTACGCGGTGACGCTGGCCCGCGCGTTGACCGTCTCGCGCTCGGCCGCTTCCAGCCAGCGCTCCCAGCGCTGCCGCATCGGCTGGATCAGGCCGCCGCCGACGCCGATGATCAAAATGCCCGCGATGGTGGCGAGCGCCGCGGTGAGCACCGGACCGGTGATCGCCCCGGCGATGCCGGCCTGGCCGAGCGCGGCGATCACGCCGAGCGTCACGATGAACGCCCAGGCGATGGTGCCCACCGTCTTGCCGTAGGAGACCCCGCCGAGGGCCGAGCGCACGATGTCGCGCACCGCGCCGGCGATGGCCATCGTGACGACCACGATCACCAGCGCCACGATGCCGCGCGGGATCCACAACACAATGGCCCGCAGCATGTCGCTGATCGGGTTCGGTCCGAACACCCCGAAGCCCAATTGCAGCGTCATCAGCAGGATCGCGTAGTAGACGACCTTGGCGATGATCCCGGTGGCGTCGTATTTGGACCCCTCCAGGGTCTTGGCGACCCCGCCCCGTTCGGCCACCTTCTCGAAGCCGACCTTGCGCAGCACCCGGTCGAGGACTCGCGCGATCACCTTCGCGACGATCCAACCGATCACCAGGATCACGAGGAACGCGATCAGCTTCGGCACGAACGTCGCGAAGGAGGACCACGCGTCCGTGAATCCCTGGCTGAAGTCGACCGACAGCGCAAGGTTCTGAGTCTGTGTCATGGCGTCCCTCTTCACTGAGGTCACTGAGGTTTCCACGCGTCACAGTGGTCACGCGCTCTCCCTCAAGTGGTAACACCGCGTACACGGCCCCGCACGCGGAGCATCGGCCACCTACGCCACAGTGATGACCGCGCCGATCCCGGTCGCATCGGCCCGGGCACACGCGCCGGATCCGGCCGGCCGAGAATGCTCGCACACAGTCACGAAAGCCGGCGTCGCGGCACGATCAGGATCTTCGCCCGAGACCGCCGATGATCACTCAGCGTGTTCGACTGCCGATTTCCGTACCGGCCCGTCGAATCCGTCCCGATCGCCTCGTCCGTCCCGCCCGCGGAGCCCGATCCGGACCGTTTCCCCCGCCCCGCGAAGACCGGCCCGACCGGCGGACGCCACACCCCTCGCCACGGCTGCGAGCACGGCCCGGACGACCTCGACACCCACTCCACGACCCCGGCACGCGACGCCCGCTCGCGCCGACCCGGCGGGCACCTCACCGCAGTGCCGAAGTGGTCCCGGCCGGCAGAGGTTCGAACCATTGGCGCGAGTCGCCGGGACACCCTCCGGGAAGGCTGGTGTGACCAAGGTCACTGTTTCGACCGGCGATCGTTTTCATCGACGGCCGGAAATCATCCGTGCATTCTATGTGATATTTTACTGGACGTCGTCGTGATTCCCCCGCGAAAGCGCCGCCTCGAAGCACCGCCGGCGCCCCGACCGCCCCGCGCCCGACCTCGGCGGAAGCACCCCGCCGACCCCGCGACACGGTCGCACCACGACCGAGACGGGCCCGAGCGCACACGGCCGACGGCAGGCTCCCGACGGACCGGCAGGCGCGGGCATGGGCACACAAAAGAGTGCTGCACCGGACCCGGCGGGATCCGGTGCAGCACTCAGGGGAAAAGCTTTTCGACGCAGCCCTCAGGCTTCGCTGCGCTGCTGCGGAATGCCCGCGAGCAGGGCGCGGACCTCCACCTCGCGGTAGCGACGGTGTCCGCCGAGCGTGCGGATCGACGTGAGCTTGCCGGCCTTGGCCCAGCGCGTCACCGTCTTGGGGTCGACGCGGAACATGCTGGCAACCTCGGCCGGCGTCAGCAGCGGCTCGGCATCAGGCGTACGAGCGGTCATGAGCGGCCTCCTCGGGAGAACCGAACCAACACGGTTCTTTCTTCAAATTCTGCACCTTGACCCACGATGTCCTAAATAGTTCACGAGGGCCAAGTCGGTTATAGGACGAACGGCTTGTCCTTCACAGTACAAGTACACCATCCGCCGCACCCGGTTGGTCAAACCGCCGGAATTGGCATCCCAGGGTTCAAGCCACGCGATCCCGAAGGACCAGGCATAGCGGACAGTCACATGACTGTGACGATGAGTCACACGGGCCCGGCCGTCCCCTCGCGTCCACCCCGCCCCACCAGCAACGAAGTATCCCCGATGACCCGACCCGACCAGACCGACTACATCTGGTTTGTCCTTTTCATCATATACGAACCATTCGCTGGCGTATGCACCTTGTTGTGAGTCGATCTCCGACAACCTGGAGAGCTGGGAGTCCCACAACTCGAACCAGCAGGTTGAGAGGCTTTCAGATCACGGGGTGACTGAACACGAAAGAGTGACGACGGTCACGCCGAAACTTCATGAAATGCGGACGCTTGCTCAGCTCGCGTGCTCCAGGGCGCGTACCGATTGCCAACGCTCCGTAATCCTGCGGTAGGCCGCCGATGCTCGCGCTCCGTCACCGGACCCCAGTGCGGCGATGCCCTCCGCGACGTCCGCGACGGAGGTGTCGGCGGTCGGATCGGGGGCGACCAGCCGCACCAGGCCGCCGTAGTCGAGCTCGACCATCGCGCGCGGATGGAACTCCTCCAGCCACCGGCCGACGTTCTCCAGGCCGGTGATCAGCGCACCGTCCTCGACCGTCTCGCGCAGCACCTTCAACGCGCGGGCGATCCGTCGCCTGGCCTGCACCATGGGGGTCCGGTAGTACAGCTCCCCGGGCCCCGCCGAGCCGCCCTCGGCCGCGGGCACCACGACCCGCTCCTCCGGCGCGAACAACACGAACCAGCGCACCGGGACGTGCCACGTGCTGCTGTGGATGTGCGGATGCACGTCGGGGTGCGCCGACTTCCACCGCTCGTGCTCCAGGTGCGCCTGGTCGATCACCAGCCGGGGCCAGAACACGTCCAGGACGGTCGGCGGATACTCCCGGCGCAGCTCGGCCAGCGCGGTCCAGCAGCGCAGCCGGGTCTGCCGGGGGCAGATCACCGTGACGCCGTCCACGACCTGCACGTAGGCGTCCTCGCTCTCGTGCGGCGGGGCGATCACCGGCGGGGTGGCCAGAAGGTTCTCCAGGCCGCTCCGGTGCTCCTGCGCGGTGAGTCCGGCGGGCGAGGGCGGTTCGGCCGTCGCGGAGGTGCCTGACGGCCGCGTGGCGGCATACGCGGCCCACCGGCCGCGTTCCGGCTCGGGAAACGCCGCCAGCGGCTCGTACACCCGCAGATACGCCGCGTAGGGGGCAACCACCGAAGTCCGCACGAACGCATCTTGGCATGTCGCCGATGTCCCGAGCCGGCGAAGGTCCAACCCGGTGATCCGCTCGGGTTCTAGGCTTGAACCGCCGCGCAGATCCGCGCGGCGCAGTGTCATCACGCCACCACGAAACCCATGGAGTCACCACAGTGACCGACAGCATGGACGGCCCGCACGACACGACGTCGGGCCTGGTGTTCGGCAGGTCGACCGGCCACGAACAGGTCGTCTTCTGCCAGGACCGCGCGAGCGGACTGCGCGCGATCATCGCGATCTACTCCAGTGCCCTGGGGCCCGCGCTCGGCGGTACCAGGTTCCACCCCTACAACACCGAGGAGGAGGCCGTCGCCGACGTCCTCAACCTCTCCCGCGGCATGGCCTACAAGAACGCCCTCGCCGGCCTCGACCACGGCGGCGGCAAGGCCGTGATCATCGGCGACCCGAACCGGGACAAGTCCGAGGTGCTGCTGCGCGCCTACGGCCGCTTCGTCCAGTCCCTGGGCGGTCGCTACATCACCGCCTGCGACGTGGGCACCTACGTCGACGACATGGACGTGGTCGCCAAGGAGTGCGACTTCGTCACCGGCCGCTCCCCCGAGAACGGCGGCGCGGGCGACTCGTCCGTGCTGACCGCGTACGGGGTCTTCCAGGGCATGCTCGCCTCCGCCGAACACCGCTGGGGCGCCCCGACGCTGCGCGGACGCCGAGTGGGCGTGGCGGGCGTCGGGAAGGTGGGCCGGCACCTGGTCGGGCACCTGATCGCCGACGGCGCCTCGGTGGTGATCACCGACGTCGACGAGCGGGCGGTGGCCCGGGTGCGGCACGAGCATCCCGAGGTGGACTTCGTGGCCGACACCGACACCCTGATCCGCATACCGGACCTGGACGTCTACGCCCCCTGCGCGCTCGGCGGCGCGCTGAACGACGAGACCGTGCCGGTGCTGACCGCGGCCGTGGTCTGCGGCGCGGCCAACAATCAGCTGGCCCATCCGGGGATCGAGAAGGCGCTGGCCGAACGCGGCGTGCTCTACGCGCCGGACTACCTGGTCAACTCCGGCGGGGTGATCCAGGTGGCCGACGAGCGGCACGGATTCGACTTCGAGCGGGCCAAGCGCAAGGCCTCCGGCATCCGCGCCACCACCGCGCGGATCTTCGCCCTGGCCGACGAGGAGGGTGTGCCACCGGCCGTCGCGGCCGACCGATTGGCCGAGCGGCGGATGGCGGATGTGGGCCGGCTGCGTGACATCTACCTCCAAAGCTGACCGACAGGGTATCGTCAGACCCGGCAAAGGACCCCAGATCAGGCCCCTGACCAGCTGCAACGGCACAGCCCGGTCGGGGTCCGAGCCCCGCTGTCACCCATGCGACGTACCGTCCGGCGGCGGAAGCAGGTACCGTTAATCCCCTACGGGCCGGTTCTCAAGTGCCATCGAACCGTCTCTGACTATGAACGCGTGTCAAGACCCGGGGCCGTGAGCCCCGTCGTTGAGGGGGTCGAGCCATGGGGCGCGGCCGGGCCAAGGCCAAGCAGACAAAGGTCGCCCGCCAGCTGAAGTACAACAGCGGCGGTACGGATCTGAGCCGTCTGGCTGAAGAGCTGGGCGCGTCGTCGCCAACCGACTTGCCGATCGGCAAGCCCGAGGTTGACGACGACACGAGTGAAGACGAGTTCGACGACCCCTACGCGGGGTATTCGGCTCGCTACAACGATGACGAGGACGAGGAAGACGACGGCCGATCGCGCCATCGTTGACCCCGCACCCTTCGTCGTCGGGCACGGGAGGAAACACCCTCTTCAGCCGGGGTGCCCGTGCGCAGTGACACCGCCCGGTCCGGGACCGAGTAGGACGACTACTCGACCCCGGGCCGTTTGGCGTGTTCGCGAACACGCCCACGGCCGAGCCGCCGTCCCGTCGCGGGACGACGGCGGGCGCCGCGGGTGCCTTCGTCATGCCCGGTGATCGCCGCTCAGTACGGCCCGGCCGGAGCCGGTGACCACGTCGCCGAGGATCCAGGCCGGCACGCCGCGCTCGGCGAGCACCGCGAGGGCCGCGTCGGCCGCGTCGGCGGCGACCACCGCGACCATGCCCACACCCATGTTCAGCGTCTTCTCCAGCTCCGCCCGGGGCACCTCGCCGAGCGCGCCGACCAGGCCGAAGATCGGGGCCGGGGTCCAGGTCGAGCGATCCAGGCGGGCGTCCAGGTGGGCCGGGAGCACCCGGGCCAGGTTGGCCTCCAGGCCGCCGCCGGTGACGTGCGAGTAGGCGTGCACGTCGGTGCGCCGGGCCAGGTCCAGGCAGTCGAGCGAGTAGATCCGGGTCGGCTCGAGCAGTTCCTCGCCGAGTGTGCGGCCCAGTTCCGGGACGTCGCGGTCGAGCTTCCAGCCGGCGACGGCGAAGAACACGTGGCGGGCCAGCGAGTAGCCGTTGGAGTGCAGGCCGGAGGCGGCCATCGCGATCACCACGTCGCCCTCGCGCACGCGCTCCGCGCCGAGCAGGCCGTCGGCCTCCACCACGCCGGTGCCGGCGCCCGCGACGTCGTACTCGTTCGGGTCGAGCAGGCCGGGGTGCTCGGCCGTCTCGCCGCCGACCAGCGCGCAGCCGGCCAGGACGCAGCCCTCGGCGATGCCCTTGACGATCGCCGCGACCCGCTCGGGGAAGACCTTGCCGGTGGCGATGTAGTCGGTCATGAACAGCGGTTCGGCGCCGCACACGACCAGGTCGTCGACGACCATGCCGACCAGGTCGTGGCCGATCGTGTCGTGCTTGTCCATCGCCTGCGCGATGGCGACCTTGGTGCCCACGCCGTCGGTCGCGGTGGCCAGCAGGGGGCGCTCGTACCGCTTGAGCGCGGAGACGTCGAACAGGCCGGCGAAGCCGCCCAGGCCGCCGACGACCTCGGGCCGGGTGGCCTTGCCGACCCATTGCTTCATCAGCTCGACGGCGCGGTCACCGGCCTCGATGTCGACGCCGGCCGCGGCGTAGCTCGCGGTGCGGGGGGTGGGGGTGGACTGGTCGCTCACGGCGGCGGCCCTTTCGGGTCGGGGTGGATCCTTGCGGAACGCCCGTCGCGCCCCCGGGAAGGGGGACACGACGCGGCGCACCGGAAACGGAAACTCGCTGGACTGCGCGGACTCGGCGGATCAGGGACGACGGAGCGCGTCCTCCGCGCCGCCGCCGCCGAGGAGGGCCTGCACGCCGTCCACGTCGGTGCGGACGGACTGCTCGATGCCTTCGAGCAGGTGCTTGCCCAACCGCTCGGGGTCGGGCAGCTCGATCGGGTATTCCCCGTCGAAGCAGGCCCGGCACAGCCGGTCCTTGGGAATGGTGGTCGCCTCGACCATCGCGTCGAGCGAGATGTAGGCGAGCGAGTCGGCGCCGAGCGACTTGGCGATCTCGTCCACCGAGAGACCGTTGGCGATCAGTTCGGCCCGGGTGGCGAAGTCGATGCCGAAGAAGCACGGCCACTTCACCGGCGGCGAGGAGATCCGCACGTGCACCTCGGCCGCACCGGCCTCGCGCAACATGCGCACCAGCGCGCGCTGGGTGTTGCCGCGCACGATCGAGTCGTCGACCACGACCAGGCGCTTGCCCTGGATGACCTCGCGCAGCGGGTTGAGCTTGAGCCGGATGCCCAGCTGACGGATGGTCTGGCTGGGCTGGATGAAGGTCCGGCCCACGTAGGAGTTCTTGACCAGGCCGTTTCCGTACGGGATGCCGGACTGCTCGGCGTAGCCGATCGCGGCGGGGGTGCCCGATTCCGGGGTCGGCATGACCAGGTCGGCGTCGACCGGGTACTCCTGGGCCAGCCGGCGACCCATCTCGACCCGGGACGCGTAGACGCCGCGGCCCGCGATGGTGGTGTCGGGGCGGGCCAGGTAGACGTATTCGAAGACGCAGCCCTTGGGCTTGGCCTCGGCGAAGCGCCGGGTGCGCAGGCCGTGCTCGTCGACCGCGATCAGCTCGCCCGGTTCGATCTCGCGGATGAACGAGGCGCCGACGATGTCGAGGGCGGCGGTCTCACTCGCCACCACCCAACCGCGCTCCAGGCGGCCGAGCACGAGGGGCCGGATGCCCTGGGGGTCGCGCGCGGCGTAGAGCGTGGTCTCGTCCATGAAGACCAGCGAGAAGGCGCCCTTGACCTCGGGCAACACCTGCATCGCGGTCTGTTCCAGGGACAGGTCGGGGCTGCCGGCCAGGAGCGAGGCGAGCAGGTCGGTGTCGCTGCTGGCCTCGATCCGGCCCTGGTAGGGGTAGTTGAGTTCGCCGCGCTCGGGGCCCTGCTCGGCGACCAGACGGGACAGCTCACCCGTGTTGGTGAGGTTTCCGTTGTGGCCGAGCGCGATGCTGCCGGTCGCGGTGGCCCGGAAGGTCGGCTGGGCGTTCTCCCAGACGGACGATCCGGTGGTCGAGTAGCGGGCATGGCCTACGGCCATGTGCCCGCGGAGCGAGCCCAGAGTGGTTTCGTCGAAGACCTGGGAGACCAGGCCCATGTCCTTGAAGACCAGGATCTGGGATCCGTTGCTCACAGCTATGCCGGCGGATTCCGTTCCGCGGTGCTGCAAAGCGTAGAGACCGAAATAGGTGAGTTTTGCGACCTCTTCGCCGGGGGCCCAGACGCCGAAGACGCCGCAGGCGTCCTGCGGGCCCTTCTCGCCGGGGAAGAGATCGTGGTTGAGTCGTCCATCGCCACGTGGCACGTGATCGAGTCTACGACAGGGCCGGATCGGTCGCGGATCACCCCATCAGTGGCAGGTATCCGGACAAGTCGCTACGTTCGCCACTGGCCAGGACCCGACCGTCGTCGACGGCGTCCGCCCAGGTCAGACGGCCGGTGGCGAGGCGGATCCAGGTCCTTGGGTCGGTCTCGACCACGTTGGGCGGAACGCCCCGAGTGTGCCGGGGTCCTGTGACGCACTGCACTACGGCGAACGGCGGGACGCGGACCTCGACCGCGTGTCCGGGGGCGCGGACGGCGAGCGCGTCGGCCAGTGCGCGCACCACCGTGCCGAGCGCGTGGCGGTCGTGCGGGAAGGGCTCGCCGGTGGCCCGCTCCAGGTCGTCGCTGTGCACGACGCCCTCGACGAGGCGGGTGACGAGCATGTCGGGCAGGCGCATCGGGCCGATCCGGGTGATCGTCGTGCGGGTGTCCGGGACGCCGTCCAGGGCGGCGATCGCGGCGTCGACGCAGTCGGCGGGGGTGCGGCCGGCCTCGGCCATGTCGTCGGCGATGGCGGAGATCACCGAGGCGTGCGCGCGGGTGCCGTCGGCCCACTGCTCGACGGTGATCGGCGGGCCGGTCGGGACGGGTTCGGCCAGCCAGCGCGGGACCGCCTCGACGCTCGCGGCCAGGTGACCGACCAGGTTGGCGGTGGACCAGCCGGTCAGCCCGGAAGGGGCGGCCAGTTGCTCCGGGGTCAGCCGCGCCGTGACCTCGGCCATCGCGCGCCACTCGGCGATCAGCGCGGTGCGCACCTTGGCCGGATCGACCTTGCGGGGGCGGGGGGCGGCGGGGCGGTTCGTCATGGGTGCAGGTTAGAGGGCGGTGCGGCGGGTGGGGTGGAGGGTTTTCGGCTCGGGTCGGCGGGTTTTCGGTCCGGAGTAGGCGATTCGTTTCTGCACGGATGCGGCGCGGGCCCGCCCGCCGCGGCCGGCGTGCCGTGATGCTGGGGGCATGAGCGATTACGGGGATCCCGGCCGGGTCGAGGCGATCGCGGCCGAGTTGGCCGGGGCGGCGGAGCGGGTGCGGCCGGTCTCGACGGCGGTCGACTGGCGCGGCGGGGCGGCGGAGCGGGTGCGGCCGGTCTCGACGGCGGTCGACTGGCGCGGCGGGGCGGCGGAGGCGTTCGCGGCCCGGGCGCAGGTCTGGCGGCGGGAGTGCGCGGCGACGGAGCCGGCGGTGCTGGCCGTGGTCGAGGCGCTGCGGGCGCACGCGGCGGCGATACGGGCCGCCTTGGGCCGCATCGCGGCGAACGAGCGGGCGGCTCGGGAAAGGGTGGGGTCGGCGGCGGGGTCGGATGCGGCGGAGTGTTTTCCGGCGTCGGGCAGTGCGGCGTGGTTGGACGAGCGGTGGGCGGCGCGGTGATCGCCGGGTTCGCCGCCGCGCCCGGCGCGCTGGTCACGCTCGCGGGTCGGTTGCGGGCGGTGGCGCGGGAGGTGTGGGGGCTGCGCGAGCGGGTGGCGGCGGTCGATGTCGCGGCGAGCCGCCCGTTGGCGCCGGAGACCTTCGAGGTGCTGCGGACCCGGCTTCGGGAGGCGGTGGAGACGCTGGATCGGGCCGAGCGGGGCGGGGTGGATCTGGCCGATCGGCTGGTCGACAACGCCCGGTCCTACGCGGAGGCGGACCACGGCGCGGCCACCCGACTGCTCGACCTGGCGCCGGCGGGCGGGCGGCACGCGGGGCCGGGGCCGGCCGACGGGTGGATCCGCGCGGGCGAGCCGTCGTTCGCGCCGCCGGAGGTGTACGACGGGCCGTTCGCGGTCCGGCCGATCGGTCGCGGGGCGGGTGTCGTGCGGGTCGCGGCGCCGGGGGCGGGCGGGGAGGAGATCGTGGCCCGGGCGAAGCGGTGGGCCGACCTGGGGCTGGGCTACAGCATGAGCGGCTTCCACGACGGCTACCGCACGGACTGCTCGGGGCTGGTCTCGATGGCCTGGGGGCTGCCGCCGCCGGGGCTGACCACGGTGACGCTGCCGGAGGTGTCCCACCCGATCGGCCGGGACGAGCTGCGACCCGGCGACATCCTGCTCAACACCGCTCCGGGCGCGGCCGGCCACACGCTGATCTTCGCGGGCTGGGCGGACGCGGCGCACACCAGGTACCACGCGTACGAGGAGAGCGCGCGAAAGGGCGCACACTTCGACACGATCCCCTACCCGTACTGGCCCGGGCACGGCATGTTCCGGCCGTATCGGCTGGGGACGTAGGAATGGCGGGGCCCCGCCGCGGTCCCGGGCGGCGCGCCGGCGGAACACCGGGACGGCGGCGCCGGGAAACGGCGATGCCCGTGAGGGGTGCACGGGGCACCCCTCACGGGCACGGGAAAGCCGCCTGCTCAGCCGAACAGGGTCTTCAGGGTCTGCTCGTGGGCGGTGCGCAGTTCCTCCAGCGCCACCGTGAAGTGACCCTGGAAGTCGAGCGTGTCGCCGTCGACCACACCGATCCGGGCGCACGGCAGGCCGCGCACCTTGCACATGTCGGTGAAGCGCATCTCCTCGCTCCTGGGCACCGCGACGATCGCCCGGCCCGCCGACTCGCTGAACAGCGCGACGGTCGGGTCCAGGTCCTCCGCCAGCACCACCCGCGCGCCGTGGCCGCCGGTCAGGCACGCCTCGACCAGGGCCTGGGCCAGACCGCCGTCGGCGAGGTCGTGCGCGGCGTCGATCATGCCGTCGCGCGAGCCCGCGATCAGGATCTCGGCGAGCAGCCGCTCGCGCTCCAGGTCCACCCTCGGCGGCAGGCCGCCGAGGTGGTCGTGGGCCACCTGCGCCCACGCCGAGCCGGACAGTTCCTCGTGCGTGTCGCCCAGGAGCAGGATGATCTGCCCCTCCTCGGCGAAGCCGACCGGCGTGCGCCGCTCGACGTCGTCGATCACGCCGAGCACGCCGACCACCGGGGTCGGGTGGATCGCCGTCTCGCCGGTCTGGTTGTAGAACGACACGTTGCCGCCGGTCACCGGCGTGCCCAGGATCTGACACGCGTCGGCCAAACCGCGCGTGGTCTCGGCGAACTGCCACATCACCGCCGGGTCCTCGGGCGAGCCGAAGTTCAGGCAGTCGGTGACGGCCAGCGGCCTGGCGCCGGTGGTGGCCACGTTGCGATACGCCTCGGCCAGCGCGAGCTGGGCGCCGGTGTACGGGTCGAGCTTGCAGAAGCGGCCGTTGCCGTCGGTGGCGAGCGCCACGCCCAGGCCGGTCTCCTCGTCGATGCGGACCATGCCGGAGTCCTCCGGCTGGGCCAGCACGGTGTTGCCGAGCACGTAGCGGTCGTACTGGTCGGTGACCCACGACTTGTCCGCCAGATTCGGCGAGGCGACCAGGTCGAGCAGGGTCGCCTTCAGCTCGTCGGCCGTGCCCGGGCGGGGCAGCCGCTCGGCCGCGTCGGCCTGGAGGGTGTCCTGCCACTGCGGGCGCGCGTACGGCCGCTCGTAGACCGGCCCCTCGTGCGCCACGGTGCGCGGCGGCACGTCGACGATCTGCTCGCCGTGCCAGAAGATCTCCAGCCGGTCGCCCTCGGTGACCTCGCCGACGACGGTGGCGATGACATCCCACTTGTCGCAGATCTCCATGAAGCGGGCCACGTGGGCCGGCTCCACGACCGCGCACATGCGCTCCTGCGACTCGCTCATCAGGATCTCTTCGGGCGAGAGCGTGTGGTCGCGCAGCGGGACGGTGTCCAACTCGACCCGCATGCCGCCGGACCCGGCCGAGGCCAGCTCCGAGGTGGCGCAGGACAGGCCCGCGCCGCCGAGGTCCTGGATGCCCGCGACCAGGTGCTCGCGGAACAGCTCCAGGGTGCACTCGATCAGCAGCTTCTCCTGGAACGGGTCGCCGACCTGGACGGCCGGGCGCTTGGCCGGGCCATCCGCGTCGAACGTCTCCGAGGCCAGGACCGAGACCCCGCCGATCCCGTCGCCACCGGTGCGGGCGCCGTACAGGATCACCAGGTTGCCTGCGCCGGACGCCTGCGCGAGGTGGATGTCCTCGTGCTTCATCACGCCCACGCACAGCGCGTTGACCAGCGGGTTTCCCTGATAGCAGGGGTCGAAGACGATCTCGCCGCCGATGTTGGGCAGGCCCAGGCAGTTGCCGTAGCCGCCGATGCCCGCGACCACGCCGGGCAACACGCGCCGGGTGTCGGGGTGTTCGGCCGCGCCGAAGCGCAGCGGGTCCATCACCGCGACCGGGCGGGCGCCCATCGCCAGGATGTCGCGCACGATGCCGCCGATCCCGGTCGCGGCGCCCTGGTAGGGCTCCACGTAGGACGGGTGGTTGTGCGACTCGACCTTGAAGGTCACCGCGTAGCCCTGGCCGACGTCGACGACGCCGGCGTTCTCGCCGATGCCCACGAGCATCGCGTCGTTCTCGGGCATCTTGTCGCCGAACTGGCGCAGGTGCACCTTGCTCGACTTGTACGAGCAGTGCTCGGACCACATCACCGAGTACATGGCCAGCTCGGAGGAGGTCGGCCGGCGGCCCAGGATCTCCCGGATGCGGCTGTATTCGTCCGGCTTGAGGCCGAGTTCGGCGAAGGGCTGCTCGACGTCGGGGTGTTCGAGCGCGTTCTTGACGGTGTCGAGGCTCATCAGGCGTTCACCAGGCGCTTCAGGATCGAGGTGAAGAAGGGGAGGCCCTCGGTCGTGGGACCGGTCAGCGGCTCCACCGCATGCTCGGGGTGCGGCATCAGACCGACCACGTTCCCGGCCGCGTTGCTGATGCCGGCGATGTCGCGGCGCGATCCGTTCGGGTTGAGGTCCAGGTAGCGGGCGATCACCCGGCCCTCGGCCTCCAGCACGTCCAGGGTGCGCTCGTCCGCGACGAAACCGCCTTCACCGTTCTTGAGCGGAACGGTGATCTCCTGTCCGGGCTCGAAGTCCGACGTCCATGCGGTGGACGTGTTCTCGATCCGCAGCTTTTGGTCCCGACAGATGAAGTGGAGGTGGTCGTTGCGGGTGAGCGCGCCCGGCAGCAGGTGCGATTCGCAAAGAATTTGGAAACCGTTGCAGATGCCCAATACCGGAAGACCGGCCTGCGCCTGCTCGATCACCGATTCCATGACCGGCGAGAAGCGCGAGATGGCTCCGCAACGCAGGTAGTCGCCGTACGAGAATCCGCCGGGCAGGACGACCGCGTCGACCTGCTGGAGGTTCTTGTCCTTGTGCCACAGGGCGACCGGCTCGGCACCGGCGATGCGCACCGCGCGCCGGGCGTCGTGGTCGTCGAGCGAACCGGGGAAGGTGACGACGCCGACGCGGATCGTCACTTCTCCCCCTCCGCCTCGACGCGGACGGTGAAGTCCTCGATCACGGTGTTGGCGAGGAAGGACTCGGCGGCTTCGCGGATGCGGGCGAGGGCGGCCTCGTCGACCGGTCCCTCCAGCTCCAGCTCGAAACGCTTGCCCTGGCGGACGTCGGTGATTCCGTCGAATCCCAGCCGTGGCAGCGCGCGCTGCACGGCCTGTCCCTGGGGATCGAGGATTTCCGGCTTGAGCATGACGTCGACGACGACGCGTGCCACAGGCACTCCCACTGTGATGGTTCGGGCCGGTCGTCCGTATCGCGGGATACGGGGGGTCGGACCCTGCTGCTGGATCGGGTCGGTCGACGCCGGCACCCGATGGATCGGCGGTATCAGGGTACCGGCCGCCTCCGGGCGACCCGCCCCGGCGCCGAGTTATCCACAGCTTTGGGGTTGTCCACAGGGAGCCCGACCGGGTCCGGATGTCAATAAATCGCCTTCAACCGGGCAATGTACCCCGGCTGGGCTCATCCGGCGGTCGACTCGGCGTCGCGTTGTCCACAGGCTGTGGATCAAACCGGCCGACACTCGGGACACGCCCGCCCTCGCGCGGCGAGAGGAATATCTCGCGTATCGTGAAAACGAATCGCCGACCGGTAAATTAGCGCTTACCGAACCGGAGAACAGCGGACGACACCGCAACGGTTCGCGTTTAGCGCTTAGACTCGGCAATGTAGTTTTGTTTTTCGCCTCGGTGCTATCACCCGAGAGGACACCGCCATGGCCCAGCGTGTAGTCGTCAGCCTGCACGACGACATCGACGGAAGCGAGGCCACGGAAACCATCCGTTTCGGCCTCGACGGCAAGTCGTATGAAATCGACCTTTCGGAAGAGCACGTTCAGCAGATGCGGGATGCGCTGGCTCCTTATCTCGCGGTCGCGCGACGTACCGCGCGCACCGGAAAGCCCTTCCGTCAGACGACCGTCGCCTCCGACCCCGCGGCGGTACGGGCCTGGGCCCGTGCGCGCGGTATGGACGTACCCGCCCGCGGGCGCATCCCGGCCCGGGTATACGCCGAATTCGAGGCCGCCAACACGGCGAACTGAGCGCGCCTCCGCACCGGCGACCGACACCACACGTGTCCGACCCGGCCACCTCTCGGCCCCCGTCCCCGCCCGCGGCGGAGCGGGGGCCGGGGTCGTTCCGAAAGAACTTTCCCTGGCAAACCCGGACATCCGTGATGATCCGACTCCGGAGCGTACTGGGCACCCTCGGGGGTCCTATAGAGTTCTCTTGCACCCGGGAAACCGGGGAACACACGCAGGCGTAGCTCAGTGGTAGAGCGCCCCCTTTCCAAGGGGGAGACGCAGTGTTCAATTCCTGTCGCCTGCTCTGCTCGACCCCTCGAACCGAGGTCGGTGGCAACCACCTCCGCGGATCGGGTAGGGTTGGGGACACAACGCGGGGCAACGCCCCGAGTCGTGCGGACGTGGCTCAGTTGGTAGAGCATCACCTTGCCAAGGTGAGGGTCGCGAGTTCGAATCTCGTCGTCCGCTCCACGAGAAGGCCGGATCACTTATGTGATCCGGCCTTTCTGTCGTGTGCGCCGAGTCCGCCGGGGACGCGTGGGCCGAATACCGTCCCGGCCGGCCCGACGGGTGTCGGGCCGGCCGGGAATCGGCGTTCGGCGGGCCGACGCGTGTGGATCGATCAGGCCCAGCGGTTGCCGGTCAGTCGCTCGTACACCTCGACGTACTTCTCGTGCGTGCGCGCGACGACCTCCTCGGGCATGTCCGGCGGCGGGGTGTCCGCCACGCGGTCCCAGCCCGACTCGGGTGAGGTGAGCCAGTCGCGCACGTACTGCTTGTCGAAGGACGGCTGGGCGTGCCCCGGCGCCCAGCGGTCGGCGGGCCAGTAGCGGGACGAGTCGGGGGTCAGCACCTCGTCGGCGAGCACCAGGCCGCCCGCCGGGTCGAGGCCGAACTCGAACTTGGTGTCGGCCAGGACGAGCCCGCGCTCGCGCGCGATGTCCCGGGCCCGGCCGTAGACGGAGAGCGTGGCCCGGCGCAGCGCGTCGGCCAGTTCCGCGCCGTGCCGCTCGGCGACGTACGCGAAGGAGACGTTCTCGTCGTGCTCGCCGACCTCGGCCTTGGTGGCCGGGGTGAAGATCGGCTCGGGCAACTCGGAGCCCTCGGTCAGGCCCTCGGGCAGCGCGACGCCGCATACCGAGCCCGAGGCGCGGTACTCCACGGTGCCGGACCCGGCCAGGTAGCCGCGCGCCACACACTCGACCGGCACCATGTCCAGCCGACGGCACACCAGGGTGCGGCCGGCCCAGTCGGCGGGGGCTCCGGCGGGCACGTCGGTGGACAACACGTGGTTCGGGTACAGATCCGCCAGCAGGTCGAACCACCACAGCGACAGGCTCGTGAGGATCCGGCCCTTGTCCGGGATCCCGGGCTCCAGGACCCAGTCGTAGGCGGAGATCCGGTCGCTCGCCACCATCACGAGGTTGTCGTCGGCGTCGGTGTACAGCTCGCGCACCTTGCCGGTGTGGATGTGGGTCAGACCGGGGACCTCGACCGGCTCGGGCTTGGTGACGAATCCGCTCACGGAACCAGCGCTTTCTTGGGGTGTGGTGGGGCAGGGTGAGTCTTTCACGGGCCCCACCGCGGACCCGAGGGCGTCAGGCCGCCGAACCGTCGGGGTGGACCGGCTCGCGGGTGGCGATGCCGATCCGGGCCAGCCAGGCGCGCAGCGGGGCGTCGTTGCGCTCGTCGACGGCACGGGTGATCAGCGTCGCCAGGTCGACCGCGCGGCCGGAGCCGTCGACCAGGACCGGGCCGTCCAGCCAGTCCACTGCGGGGTGCATCCGGCCGGTGTCCAGGGCCGCGCACGCCACCACCGCGAACAGGTGGTCGGCGGCCTTGCGGTGGTCCTCGTCCGGATCCCGGCGCAGCACCGCCAGGGCATCGTCGACGGGGGCCGCGAACGCCGCTGCGCGGGCCCGCCACACCGGCTCGATGACCGCGTCGGGGTAGTCGGCCCAGGAGACCGGCTCGGGGGTGGGTCCGTCGGCGAAGATGCCCGCCGCGAGCCGGGAGATCTCGCCGTCCATGGCCACCGGGTCGGCGAGCAGGTCGCCGGCGGCCCGCTCGGCCAGGCGGGCGCCGAACGCGTCGGCGAGCTTGTCCCGCCGGGACAACTCGGTCAGCGCCGAGACCACGCCCGCCATCAGCGCGTCCGGGCGGCGGCCGATGGCCCAGGCGGGAGCGGCGAGCCGGGTCAGCAGGCGGTCCCAGCCGGCGTAGGCCAGGCCGACCTGTTCGTGCGCGGTGGCGCGCAGTTCGGGCTCCAGCGGGATGGCCAGGGCCGCCGCGCCGACCGCGATCTCGCGCTCCATCAGTTCGGCGTGGCCCTGGCACAGGCCGAGCAGTTGGCGGGCGAAGGAGCGGGAGAGCCGGCGGGCCGGGCGCAGCGGGGCCGGGCCTAGCGGGCGCCGTACGTCGGCGACCGCGTCGAGGCGGCGGACCCAGCGGCGGGCACCGGCGACCACCGGTTCGGCGGACGCCTCGGTGCCCGCCACGACCGGGGCGAGCAGGGCGCGCAGCTCGCCCACCCGCAGCCACCACAGGAACGGCGCGCCGACCACCAGGACGGTGCGTCGGGGTCGGCGAGGGTCGGGTTCCAGCCAGCTGTCGCATTCCGGGCACAGGCGGATGCCGTCGGGCACCGGCACGTTCAGGCGCTCGGCCAGCTCGCGCACCATCGTGTGCAGTTCCGGCGCGTCGTCCGGGGCCAGCACGACCGCCGGGACACCGGTGCGGCGCACCAGCGCCAGGTCGAGCGCGACCCACCCGAGCACGGCCACGATGGCCACCGCCAAGGCGGCGAGCAGCGTAGCCGGGGCACTCTCGCCGAACGTGCGCGAGGCCCAGTACACCAGCAGGCCGGCGGCCGTCAGCGCGGCCAGGACGGCACCGTTGCGCACCCACAGCACCGCGCGCGCCCGCGCGCGTGCCTCGGCCAGCGCCAGTGGTTCGGCCGACTCGCCCACACGCATCGCCCCCATCCGATCCTGGATCCGGGGATCACTCGTCCGGGTCGTCGGTCACGACCCGCGGTGCTCGCACGATAATGCGACGAGTTCTGGTGTTCAGCCGCTTCGGGCCGAACACCATCCCTGCGAGTGAGATCCGGGGCCGGACGGCTGTGTGGGTTTGAGCCGACCGGTAAAGGGGCCGAACGGCCGAATTCAGCCCTGGGGCCGGTAGCCGGCGACCGAGATCTCGCCCCGGCTCGCCTTGGCGGCGATGTCGGTGCGGTGGTGCGAGCCGGGCAGGCCGATCAGGGCCACCCCCTCGTACGCACGCTCCCGGGCCTGCTCCAGGGTCGCCCCGGTGCCGGTGACGGAGAGCACCCGGCCGCCGGAGGACAACACCTCGCCGGCCTCGCCGCGGCGGGTGCCGCCGTGCAGGACGTAGGTGTGCGGGAGCTTGGCCACCTCGGCCAGACCCTTGATCGGGTCGCCCGTGCGCGGGGTGGCGGGGTAGTTCTCGGCGGCCACCACCACGGTCACGGCCGCGCCCTCGTGCCAGCGCAGCGGCTCCAGTTCGCCCAGTCGCCCGGTCGCGGCGGCGTGCAGCACGCCGGCCAGCGGGGTGGCCAGGCTCGCCAGCACGACCTGGGTCTCGGGGTCGCCGAAGCGGCAGTTGTACTCGATCACACGCGGGCCGCGCGAGGTGAGCGCCAGACCGATGAACAACACGCCGGAGAACGGGGTGCCGCGGCGGCGCATCTCGTCCACGGTGGGTTGGGCGACGGTGCGCACCAGGTCCTCGGTCAGGCCCTCGGGGGCCCACGGGAGCGGGGTGTAGGCGCCCATGCCTCCGGTGTTGGGGCCCGCGTCGTCGTCGCCGACCCGCTTGAAGTCCTGGGCGGGCTGGAGGGCCACCACGTCGTCGCCGTCGCAGAGCACGAACAGCGAGACCTCGGGGCCGTCCAGGAACTCCTCGATCACCACCCGGTCGCAGGACGCGGCGTGCGCGCGGGCGACGTCGAGGTCGTCGGTGACCACGACGCCCTTGCCGGCGGCGAGGCCGTCGTCCTTGACCACGTAGGGCGGCCCGAACGCGTCGAGGGCGCGGTCGGCCTCCTCGGCGGTGGTGCACACGTAGCTGCGGGCGGTGGGCACGCCGGCGGCGGCCATCACCTCCTTGGCGAACGCCTTGGAGCCTTCCAGGCGCGCGGCGGTGCCGGACGGGCCGAAGCAGTCGATGCCCCGCGCGCGCACGGCGTCCGCGACCCCGGCGACCAGCGGGGCCTCGGGGCCGACGACGACGAGGTCGACGCCGAGGCGCTGGGCGAGGTCGGCGACGTCCCCGGCGTTGAGGGCGTCGACCTGGCGCAGTTCGGCCACCTGCGCGATGCCGGCGTTGCCGGGCGCGCAGTAGACGGCGGACACCGCGGAGTCGAGGGAGAGCGAGCGGCACAGGGCGTGCTCACGGGCACCGCTGCCAATCACGAGGACCTTCACACGGGCAGCCTAGTGGCACGCCCGGCGGCGGATGCCCCCGCGCTCAGGCGAAGACGACCATCGCGCCCAGGGTCACGCTCTCCTGGGCGGCGGCGTACAGGGTCGCCCAGACGAAACGTTCGCGGGCGAACGGGGCGCCGTCGTAGGTCGGCGTCGGCCTGGGCGGGTCGAGCAGGTCCACGCCGATGTACGGGGCCAGGTCCTCCAGCTCGCGCAGCATGCCCAGGCTGGAGCCGAGCGGCCCGCCTTCCTCGGGCAGCGGGTCGTCCATCAGCGGTTGCGGAAAGTCGATCGGCAGGTAGGCGCCGGCGTGGTCGTAGTGCCACACCAGGTGGGAGAACTGGGCGGCCGCCTCGAAGGTCTCCAGGAGGCGGTCGTAGTCCTCGCCCAGTCGCTCCACCGGGGTGACCGGGAACCCCGTGCGATGCAGCAGGTAGGCGCGGCGCAGGTAGTGCAGCGACTCGTGGTCGAACGCGCCCGCGAGCCGCACCTCGGCGGTGCCCGGCTGCCAGGTGCGCACCGGCACGGTGGGCAGGCCGTGGCCCACCAGTGCGGCGTCGTAGGCGGCCAGTTCGTCGCGGAACGGATTCTCCGGGTTGTGACACAGCGCGTCCACCAGCGGAACGAGCCAGACGTCGCAATCCACGGTGCAGCTCCCGGTCCTGTCGATCCCACGCGGCGGTTACCGGCGCCACCGTACCGCCACCGCGCCGGCCCGCATCCCATGGGCAAGCGTCAGTGCGCGTCCGCGAGTTCGCGGGCGAGCCGGCGACCGGCCGAGGTGTAGTCGCGCATCAGCGCCATCGATCCCTCCGCGTCGCGCGCGGCGACCTTGTCGGCGAGTTCGCGATAGCGGCCCCAGCCCGATGCGGTCGGCGGGGCGTCGCGCAGGTAGGGAACGATGTACATCCAGGCCTGGACCCGGAAGACCGCGAGCACGTCGGCGAGTCGGCGATTGCCGCTCCAGCGACCCAGTTCGCCGAAGAACCGCCGGTCGAGCAACGCGACCTCGGACACGTCGCCGTTCCAGTGCGCGCCGTCGAGTCGGTCGCCGAGCGCGCGCAGCACCGGCATCGCCTCGTCCGGCGCGGTCCGGGCGATCCGGCCGATCAGCGGCACGCCGAGCAGTCGGCGCGACTCGACGATCTCGGCGAAGTCGGTCCAGGTGAACCGGCAGACCTGGAAGCCGCGATGGTGGCCGCCGAGCAGCAGGCCCTGCGCGGCCAGTTGGATCAGCGCCTCGCGCACGGGGGTCGCCGACACCCCGAAACGTTGCGCGGTCTCGTTGACGGTCAGCGAGGTACCGGCCGGCAGCCGGCCCGTCACCAGGTCGTCGCTCAACACCTCGGCGATCTCCTGGCGCAGGCTGATCCGCCGCAACGGGGCCTGAGCACCGCCGGGATCGGCCGGGCCGAGAAGCAGGCCGCCGTCTAAAACACTGCCCTGTGCCGACTGCACGCGGTCTCTTCTCGCCGGCCGTCGGCACCGTCGCGCCGACGGGCACCCGTCCGATCAAGTCGATCGCGTCGATCATATGAACCGATATCCGATTTGGGGAGCAACGTGCCCATCCGATTTCGCCCGGGACGCCGGGAGTCGGTGCCCGAAAGGGTGATCGGACGGCGAACACCGGGGGTGGAAACGCGAAAAAGCCGTACCCGTGCCGAAGTCGGCGCGGGTACGGCCCGGTTCGCGAAGGGGTTGCACGCAGTGCGAAGGGCTACCCGCAGAACGCGTCGGCGACGGTCAGCGCCTCGTCCAGGATGGCCAAGCCCTCCTTGACCTCGGCCTCGGTGCTCGTGCACGGCGGCACCACGTGGGTGCGGTTCATGTTGACGAACGGCCACAGGCCGCGTGCCTTGCACGCCGCGGTGAACTCGTTCATCGGCTGCGCGGCGGGGCCGGCGGCGTTGTAGGCGACCAGCGGCTCGCGGGTCTCCTTGTTCTTGACCAGCTCGATCGCCCAGAACACGCCGAGGCCGCGCACCTCGCCGACGCTCGCGTGCCGCGTCGCCATCGCGCGCAGTTCGGGGCCGATCACGCTCTCCCCGAGCCACTTGGCGTTCTCGACGATCTTCTCGTCGCGCATCGCGTTGATCGTCGCGACGGCGGCGGCGCAGGCCAGCGGGTGACCGGAGTAGGTCAGGCCGCCCGGGTAGGGGCGCTCGCGGAAGGTCTCGAAGATCCGGTCCGAGATGATCACGCCGCCGAGCGGGACGTAGCCGGAGTTGACGCCCTTGGCGAAGGTGATCAGGTCGGGGGTGATGTCCCAGTTGTCCACCGCGAACCACGCACCGGTGCGGCCGAACCCGGCCATCACCTCGTCGGCGATGAAGATGATCCCGTACTTGTCGCACAGCGCCCGCACACCCGCGAGGTAGCCGGCCGGCGGCACCAGGATGCCGGCGGTGCCGACCACGGTCTCCAGCACGATCGCGGCGATCGTCTGGGCGCCCTCGAACACGATGGTGTTCTCCAGGTGCGCCAGCGCGCGCTCGCACTCCTGCGCCTCGCCGTCGGCGTGGAACGCGGAGCGGTAGGCGTACGGGCCCCAGAAGTGCACGATGCCGGACACGCCGGTCTCGTTCGGCCAGCGGCGCGGGTCGCCGGTCAGCGCGATCGCGTTGGCGGTGGCGCCGTGGTACGAGCGGTAGGTGGAGAGCACCTTGTGCCGGCCGGTGTGCAGCCGCGCCATCCGGATCGCGTTCTCGTTCGCCTCGGCGCCGCCGTTGGTGAAGAAGACCCGGTTCAGGTCGCCGGGCGCCAGCTCGGTGATCAGCCGCGCGGCCTCGCTGCGGGCGTCGTTGGCGAAGGCCGGCTGGACCATGCACAGCTTGTCGGCCTGTGCCTTGATCGCCGCGACGACCTTGGGGTGCTGGTGTCCGATGTTGGTGTTGACCAGCTGGGACGCGAAGTCCAGGTATCGGTTGCCGTCGTAGTCCCAGAAGTAGGAACCCTCGGCGCCCGCGACCGCCGGCGGGCTGATGAGCCCCTGTGCGGACCAGGAATGGAAGACGTGGGCGCGGTCGGCGTCGTAGACGGCCTTCCCGGCCGCCGGGTCCAGAGTGCTCATGCGGCCCACCCTAAGGCCGGGCAAACGCCGTCCGAAGCGACAGATTGTCACCGATCACGGGGTCCTGCCGACAGTGTGTCGGCAGGACCCCGCGTGGCCTCGAAGCCCTGCGCTACTTGCCGCGCAGCAGGCTGTTGATCTCGATGGTCTGCGTGCGGCCGGGGCCGACGCCGATCGCCGAGATCGGGGCGCCGGACATCTCCTCCAGGGCCCGGACGTACGCCTGCGCATTCCCCGGCAGATCCGCGAAGGTGCGCGCGCCGGTGATGTCCTCGGTCCAGCCCGGCAACATCTCGTAGATCGGCTTCGCGTGGTGGAAGTCGGTCTGCGACATGGGCAGTTCGTCGTGCCGTACGCCGTCGATGTCGTACGCGACGCAGACCGGGATCCGCTCCCACCCGGTGAGCACGTCCAGCTTGGTCAGGAAGAAGTCGGTGAGCCCGTTGACCCGCGTGGCATACCGCGCGATGACCGCGTCGAACCAGCCGCAGCGCCGGTCGCGCCCGGTGGTCACGCCGCGCTCGTGGCCGATCCGGCGCAGCGCCTCGCCGTCCTCGTCGAAGAGTTCGGTCGGGAAGGGGCCGGCACCCACGCGCGTGGTGTACGCCTTGAGGATGCCGATCACGCCGGTGATCTTGGTCGGGCCGATGCCGGATCCGGCGCACGCGCCGCCCGCCGTGGGGTTGGACGAGGTGACGAACGGATAGGTGCCGTGGTCCACGTCCAACAGCGTGCCCTGACCGCCCTCGAGGAGGACGACCTTGCCCTGGTCCAGGGCCTGGTTCAGGACCAGCGTGGTGTCGGCGACGTAGGGCCGCAGCTGGTCGGCGTAGCCGAGGTATTCCTCGACGATCTCCTCGACCTTCAGCTCGCGGCGGTTGTACATCTTGACCAGCATCTGGTTCTTGTCCGACAGCGCGCTCTCGACCTTTTGGGTCAGGATGCCCGCGTCGAACAGGTCCTGGACGCGGATCCCGACCCGGTTGATCTTGTCGGCGTAGGACGGGCCGATGCCGCGTCCGGTGGTGCCGATCTTGCGCTTGCCGAGGAACCGTTCCGTCACCTTGTCCAAAGTGCGGTGGTACGGCGTGATCAGGTGCGCATTGCCCGAGATGAGCAACTTGGAGGTGTCGATGCCACGTTCGACCAGGGTGCTGATCTCGTGCAGCAGCACCCCCGGGTCGACCACGACACCGTTGCCGATGACGGGCGTGCACTCGGGCGTGAGGATGCCGGAGGGCAGCAGGTGGAGGGCGTACTTCTGATCGCCGATGACAACGGTATGGCCGGCATTGTTGCCGCCCTGGTACCGAACCACGTAGTCGACGGATCCGCCGAGCAGGTCGGTAGCCTTCCCCTTGCCCTCGTCTCCCCATTGGGCGCCGACGAGTACGAGTGCGGGCATGAGGCGTACACCCCTTCCAGGCGGGGCATGTTTGACAACGGGAGCCCCGGACGGTCCAAGCCCCTTGACGCGATGCGCGGCAAGGGGCTCTTGCGGGGAGAGGTTACCTGAGGAAGGACGACCGGTGTCGGCCGAGCGCTCGCTGCTCGTGATCACGGACCCTGCGGCTCGCTCGGCGGACGGCGAATCCGTCCGGGTCGCGCTCGATGTTCTGCGGGCCTGCGCCCCCAGCAAGATCGTCATTCCCACCGACCCCGCCGACCTGCAGCGCGCCCTCGCGCGGCGGGGGCGTCGGCGTGTCGTGGTGATCGGCGGGGATGCCGGAGTACACGCCGTCGCGCGGTTACTGGATCGTGCGGGCGAGCTCGGCGAGACCCCGCTGGGCATCGTCCCGATCGACACCGGAAGCGGCCACGGGCTCGCCGAGGCGCTGGGCCTGCCGGCCGAGCCCGCCAAGGCGGCACGCGTGGCACTGGGCGAGAACGAACGTTCCTTCGACCTGTTGTCGGACGACCTGGGCGGCCTCGCGCTGCGCTCGGTCCGGATCGGACACGGCGTGCGCGCCGGCCGCGTCGGGCCGGTCACGGGCATGTCCGGACGCGGCTGGCGCGGGTTGTGGGACCAGGCCGCGCGAACCGTGTCGAGCACCGTCGGCGCCGCCGTCGGGCCCTCGGGACACCGGCTGCGGATCGAGGCGGACGGTCGGGTCGTGGCCGACACGGATCGCCCCGTGTTGTCCGTGCACCTGGGCTGCGACGGGTCGAGCACGCCCGGCCCGAGGATGACGGAAGTCACAGTGAACGGGTACAACGGCCGAAACGGAACACACGGGGCAAATGGCTCGAACGGCGCGGGCACCGCGACCGTGATGATCACCGGCCACCCGGGCACGTCCCGCTTCGGCCCCAACCCGGTCCTCGACGCACCGGTACAACTGCGCGCACACGAAATCACGGTACGCGGCCGCGACTTCACCTACGCCGCCGACGGAATGCCCACCGGCCCGGTCCACCTGCGCACCTGGACGGTACGCCCGACAGCCTGGCGCCTGTTCGTCCCGGCATAACACCGCAGCGACCGCGCCCCACACGGGCACAGCCAACCAGCAGCCACCCAAAAACGCCGGCCAGGCAAACCCACCAGCCCGGCCGGCGTTTGAGGCCAAACTCAGCCCGGCCGGCGTTTGAGGCCAAACTCAGCCCGGCCGGCGTTTGAGGCCAATCAGCCCGGCCGGCGCTTGAGGCCACCTCGGCCGGAGGCCGGGTGCTCAGCCCTCCAGGACGTTGGCCCCCGTCGCACTGCTGTCCCGCAGGAAGATGGTGCAGCGCGAGTACTCCTCCTCCTCACCAATGGCCCCCGCAGCCCGCGCAAGCGCATGCAGGGAGCGCAGGAACCCCCGGTTCGGCTCGTGCTCCCACGGCACCGGCCCGTGCCCGCGCCACCCCGCCCGCCGCAGCGCGTCCAGTCCGCGGTGGTAGCCCACCCGCGCGTAGGCGTAGGACTCGATCACGCTGCCCCGCTCGAAGGCCTCGTCGGCCAGGTCGGCCCACGCGAGCGAGAAGGTCGGGAACTTCGCGGCCACCTCGGCCGCCGGAACGCCGTCCACGAGCAGCGCCAGCGGCTCGGACTCCTCGGGCAGGTAGGTGGGATCGGGTCCGCCGAAAAGGTTCTGGTCGATGGTCATGGACCCCATGATCGCCCATCACGCGCAAAGGCCCGCGACCTCGTGGTCGCGGGCCTCTGCGCGGATCGTCGCCGATCGCGGGTGTCGACTACTTCATCCGGGTGCCCGCGGAGCGCAGGTCGCGGCAGGCCTCGACGACCCGCTCGGCCATCCCGGTCTCGGCCGCCTTGCCGTACGAACGCGGGTCGTACAGCTTCTTGTTGCCGACCTCGCCGTCCACCTTGAGCACACCGTCGTAGTTGCGCAGCATGTGGTCGACGATCGGGCGGGTGAAGGCGTACTGGGTGTCGGTGTCGACGTTCATCTTGACCACGCCGTAGTCCAGCGCCTCGCGGATCTCCTCGAGCAGCGAGCCGGAGCCGCCGTGGAAGACCAGGTCGAACGGCTTCTCCCGGCCGTACTTCGCGCCGACCGCGTCCTGGAGGTCCTTGAGGATGCTCGGCCGCAGCTTGACGTTGCCCGGCTTGTACACGCCGTGCACGTTGCCGAAGGTCGCGGCCAGCATGTAACGGCCCTGCTCGCCCAGGCCGATCGCCTCGACGGTCTCCAGCGCGTCGGCCGCGGTGGTGTAGAGCTTGTCGTTGATCTCGTTGGCGACGCCGTCCTCCTCGCCGCCGACGACGCCGATCTCCAGCTCCATGACGATCCGCGCGGCGGCGCACTTGGCGATCAGCTCACGGGCGATCTCCAGGTTCTCCGCCAGCGGTACGGCCGAGCCGTCCCACATGTGCGACTGGAACAGCGGGTCCTGCCCCTTGGCCACACGCTCCGCGGAGATGTCGATCAGCGGGCGCATGAACCCGTCGAGCTTGTCCTTGGGGCAGTGGTCGGTGTGCAGCGCGATGTTCACCGAGTACTTCTCGGCGATCACTTTCGCGTACTCGGCGAACGCGACCGAACCCACCACCATGTCCTTGACGGTGGTGCCCGACAGGAACTCCGCGCCGCCCGTGGACACCTGGACGATGCCGTCGCTCTCCGCCTCGGCGAACCCGCGCAGCGCCGCGTTCAGAGTCTGGGACGAGGTCACGTTGATCGCCGGGTAGGCGAATCGACCGGCCTTGGCCCGGTCCAGCATCTCGGCGTAGACCTCGGGAGTTGCGATGGGCATGCGTGTGCTCCTTGTTGCTCGAGCCGGCGGTGATATGAGGGTTTCGGACACGGATGGCCGTATCCCCGCTTGCCGCCCATCCTGGCAGACCGACTTGATCGACACCGCATCCAGTCCGCCACGTTCGGCGGAGCGGACCGAGGATCCGACGGATCATCGAAGCGGTGCCACAGAGGCCACACCGGGCTCGGAAAAATCTTCCGCACGGACTTTCACTCGGGACGCAACCATCCCATCGGACAAGCTGCTTGGTAGGTGAAGGGGCAAGCGGAGAGCGGCGGATCACGACCCACGGAACGCGTCTTCGTTTTCTTCCCACCACCTTCCCCAGGGGACACCCCTGTCATGCACAGGGACTTCGGCGGCGGGCGCAACCCGGGGCGCGTCGAGACGTCTACCGGACACGGGCCGTGCACATGGGGTGGGGGCGGTCCGATGACAGCAAAGGGGGCGGCGGGGCCGTGGCGCTGCTGAGCATGCCGGCATTCGGGGGCGGCGAGCGATCGCCGGAGTCCGCGTCCGAGGACGCCACGGCCGATGCCGCAACGCGCCGACCGCGGCTGCGCATCCTGCGGGGCGGCCGGGAGGAACCGGTTGCCCGCCCGAGCCTGACCCAGCTCTACCACGCCCAACGGCTGGGCATGGTCCGACTCTCCATCCTGCTCGTGGACGACCTGGGCACCGCCGAGGACGTGGTCCAGGACGCCTTCACCGCGTTGTACCGCCGCTTCGGCGAGGATCTGGACGACGTCGACAACGCGATGGCCTACCTGCGCACGTCGGTGGTCAACCTCTCCCGCTCCGTGCTGCGCCGGCGCCGCACGGCCCGTGCCTACGTTCCCCCACACGAGCCGGCCGCCGCCTCGCCCGAGGACGCCGTGGTGCTGTCCGAGGAACATCTGCGGGTGCTCGGCGCGGTGCAGCGCCTGGCCCCGCGACAGCGCGAGGTGCTCGTGCTGCGCTACTGGTCGGACATGACGGAGGCGCAGATCGCCGAAACGCTCGGACTCTCCCGTGGAGCGGTGAAGTCCACGGCGAGTCGTGCCATCGACGCCCTCGAAAAACTCATGAAGGACGAACAGTCGTGACCGAACACAATGCGCGCGACGAATCGGTGGAGGACCTGCTGCGCGCGGCGATGGCGGCCCGGGCGGACACCGTCACCGTGTGCCGGCTGCGACCGCCGTCACCGCCGCACCCCGACGGGGCCGCACCCTCCCGGTGGAAGACCATCGGGCTGCCGCTGGCCGCGGTGCTCCTGACCGCGGCGGCCGTCGGCGCGGTGTCCCTGGTGGAGGCGCCCACCACGAACCGGAGCACGCCGCTCCAGTCCCGGGTGTCCACGCCACTGCCCACCGTGTTCGTGACCCCCTCCCCCGGCATGACGTCGGCGCCGCCGACGGACATCGCCGCGACAGACGTCCCGGAGGCGAACCGGACGCCGGCGTCGAGCACGGCGGGGTCGGAGGACACCCGATCCGACAACCGCCCGACGACCCGGCCGCCGTCGTCGAAGCCGGCGAGCACCGCTCCCGGTTCGTCCGCCAAGCCCAGGTCCGACGACGTCTCGGCGGTGAAGTTCCGGACCCAGCCGTCGTGGCGGGTGGTGCGGGAGGACGCCCGGCACGAGTGTGTGCTCGCCGACCCCGCGTACACCGGCGACTGCCTGGGTCACGGCGCCTGGGTCAACGTCGAGCCCGTCCCGGACACCTCGGGGAGCTGGCCCTCGACGGGGACCGTCGACAAGGACGACGGCGGACCGCCGCGGCCGTCGTGCATGCGCGACGGCGTCCCCGTCACGCCTCCGGCGCACCGGGAATCGACCGTGCGGCTGACCGCCAAGTCGACCGTGACGGTCGCCGGGTACCCCGCGAAGTACCGCTCCTGGACCGTGACATGCGCCGACGTGGGGCCGTACGACATCCGGCTGTGGTGGCTGGTCGACCAGGGCGTGTACATCCACACCATCGGGCTCCCGGCCGGCTCCGACATCGCCGACCGGGTGGTCGCGTCCCTCGATCTCTCCGGCTACAAACCGCCGACGAGCTGACCCCCCGGCCGGCGGGGGCCGGGGGCGGGTCAGCGATCCTCGGCGACCTTCTGCGCCGCCTTGCGGGCGGCAACCAGGATCGGGTCCCAGACGGGGGAGAACGGGGGCGCGTAGCCCAGGTCGAGGGAGGTGATCTCCTCGACCGTCATCCGGTGGGTGAGCGCGACGGCCGCGGTGTCGATGCGCTTGGCGGCGCCGTCGCGGCCGACGATCTGTACGCCCAGGAGCCGGCCGGTGATGCGCTCGGCGATCATCTTGACCCGCATCGACCGCGCGCCCGGGTAGTAGCCGGCCCGGCCGGTGGACTCGATGGTCGCGGTGACGAACTCGAAGCCGGCCGCCGCCGCGTCCTTCTCGCGCAGGCCGGTGCGGCCGATCTCCAGGTCGCACACCTTGCTGACGGCGGTGCCGACCACGCCGGGGAAGGTGGCGTAGTCGCCGCCGATGTTGGTGCCGATCACCCGGCCGTGTTTGTTCGCGTGGGTGCCGAGCGCGATGTGCCGGCGGCGGCCGGAGACGAGGTCGAGCACTTCGACGCAGTCGCCGCCGGCCCAGATGCCCTCGGCCCCGCCGTCGACGCCGACCCGCATCCGCAGGTCGGTGGTCAGCCCGCCGCTCGCGCCGAGCGGCAGGCCGGCCGCGCGGGCGAGTTCGGTGGCGGGGCGCACGCCCAGGCCCAGGACCACGATGTCGGCGGGAAAACGGCCGTCGGCGGTCAGTACGGCGCTCGCCCGACCGTCGGTCACCTCGATCCCCACCACCTCGGTCTCGGTCACCACGTCGATGTCCATGCCCTCCATGGCCTCGTGCACCAGGGCGCCCATGTCGGGGTCCAGGGTGGACATCGGCTGCGCGGAGCGGTCCACGACGGTGACCGCCAGGCCCTTGCGGACCATCGCCTCGGCCATCTCGATGCCGATGTAGCCGCCGCCGATCACCACCGCCCGCCGGTGCTCGGGGGCCAACCACTCGATCAGCTCGCGGGCGTCCTCCAGGGTCTGCACCCCGTGCACGCCGGGTGCGTCGATCCCGGGCAGCGGCGGCCGGATCGGCACCGCGCCGGTGGCCAGGACCAGCTGGTCGAAGCCGATCCGATCGGGCCTGCCGGTGGTCAGGTCGCGGATCTCCACCGTGCGGCGATCCAGGTCCAGACCCTCCGCCTCGACACCCAGGCGCAGGTCGATCCCGCGCTTGCGGTGCTCGTCGGGCGTACGGGCGATCAATGCGTCGGGGCCGTCCACGTCCCCGGAGACCAGATACGGGATGCCGCACGCGGAGTACGAGGTGAACCGGCCCCGCTCGATCACCACGATCTCCAGGTCGTCCTCGCCGCGCCGCCGCCGGGCCTGCGAGGCCGCACTCATCCCGGCGGCGTCACCGCCGATCACCACCAGCCGCTCGTTGCCCACGTGCTACCCCTGACTCTGTGTACGTACGTGTGTCCGCGCAGATGCGGACGCCGCCGAAAACGGCCCTCGATCGCCGCCGGACGTCCCGACCCGGTAATGATGCGTGCCCCGGAGCGGGGACGGGTGACCACCCGGGCCGCACGCGCACTACCCTCACAAGGTGGAATTCCAAGCTGTCAACGTCCTCGACGCGACGTCCCTCATCTCGACGTTCGGACTCATCGGCATCCTCGCGATCATCTTCGCCGAGACGGGTCTGCTGGTCGGGTTCTTCTTCCCCGGCGACTCGATGCTGTTCCTGGCCGGCGTCGCCGCGTCCTCGTCGGCGGAGGAGATCGTCGGCACATCCATCTCGCTGCCCTGGCTGCTCCTCGGGGCACCGGTGTGCGCGATCGCCGGTGCCCAGTTCGGCCACTTCCTGGGCGCCCGCTACGGCACGAAGATGTTCAGCAAACCGGACTCGAAGCTGTTCAAGGCCGAGTACGTGACCAAGGCCGAGCAGTACTTCGAGAAGTTCGGCCCGGCCAAGGCGGTGCTGCTCGCCCGGTTCATCCCGATCGTCCGCACCTTCCTGAACCCGGTTGCCGGAGTGCTGGAGATGCCGGCCCGGACGTTCTTCCTCTGGAACGTCATCGGCGGCCTGGTGTGGACCGACGGCATCATCCTGCTCGGCTACAAGCTCGGTGACACGATCGGCAGCAGCATCGACAAATATCTTTTGCCGGGCGTTTTCGTCATCGTGCTCATCTCGGTGCTGCCGATCATCATCGAGGTCGTGCGCAGCAAGCGGGAGGCGAAGCGCGAAGCGGCTTCCTCGGGTAACTGAACACATACGCTCCGAAGCGGCGGCGCGCATTGGCGCGCCGCCGCTTTTTGTCGTCCCGGAGGGTGTTCCGGGTACGACACCGGCAATTGACCGGAATGAAATACGCGGGCGTACAACCTTTCCGCTTCGCCGTGCGTCGGGCCGCCGGGCGGTCGGTGCAATGCAAAACACCCCGCCCCCGGACGGGGACCGGGAGCGGGGTGGACTCGGAGGCTGCCGAAGGCGAAGGTGGCCGCCGGGTCGGACGGGGAACCGACCCGGCGGCCCGAGGGGAAAGGGCAGAGGTGTTCAACGCCCCGATCGGCGCAGGACGACTCGGCCGCGACAGCGCGGCGAGCGCGTGCAGGGCGGCATACACGACGAATTCATACTTCCCCCCCGGGAAGTCCGGTCGGCGGATGCGCCGACGTCGGAACTGGTTCGACAATATCCGAGACGGCGAAAAAAGCAATGGCCGTCCCATGAATGCGCAAGGCATCACACGGGACGGCCGACGGCGGAATGCGCGGGCGGGGGGCCGCTAATTCAGTTCGAGGTCTTCCAGGTGGTAGGCGACCCGATACTCGAGGCCGGCCTTTTCCACGGTGGGCGCGGCACCGCGCTCGACGATCACCGCGACCGCGACGACCTCGGCGCCGGCCTCGCGCAGCGCCTCGACGGCGGTCAGCACCGAGCCGCCCGTGGTGGAGGTGTCCTCGACCGCGAGCACCCGGCGGCCCCGTACGTCCGGGCCCTCGATCCGGCGCTGCAGGCCGTGCGCCTTGCCGGCCTTGCGCACCACGAACGCGTCCAGCCTGCGGCCCTGCGCGGCGGCGGCGTGCAGCATCGCCCCGGCCACCGGGTCGGCGCCCAGGGTCAGCCCGCCGACCGCGTCGAAGTCCAGGTCGGCGGTGAGGTCGAGCATGACCTTGCCGACCAGCGGCGCGGCCTCACCGTCCAGGGTGATCCGGCGCAGGTCGACGTAGTAGTCCGCCTCCCGACCGGAGGACAGGACGACCCGGCCGTGCACGACGGCCTTGGTCTTGATCTGTTCGAGCAGCGCATCACGGTCGGAGGTCATGGCACGGGAGCCTATCGCCGCGACCCACCCGGCCCGTTCAGGCTCGGCCGACGCGCTCGCGGCGGGCCCGGACCCGGACCAGGCGCCAGAGCACGACCGCACCCAGTGCCGGGACCAGCACCCGGATCGCCCGGCGCGCGGCGCGTCCGCTGCCGTGTCCGACCTCGGACCACAGGTCCGCCTCGGAGCCGGCCTCGGCCGGACGCGGCGGCACGGGCCGGGTGCGCGGCGGCGTCGAGAACGGCTCGGCGAGCGGGCGGACCGGCTCGAACGGCGTGTCGGCCGCCGTCTCGGGCGCGAGTTCGTCGGCCAGCGCGGCGGCGAACAGGTCGGCCGCGCGGGCGAACGCGGTCTGCCGCGCGGCCTCGACCGGGCCGAACTCGCCCGGCTCGGCGGCGAAGACGATCCGGGTCTCGCCGGTGTGCTCCGCGTCGTCGTCCTCGGCCGCGGCGAGGTCGTACAGCCGCACCGTGAACTCGGCGTCCAGGCGGGCGGCCGGCGGCCCCTCGCCCCCGGCCGCGCCCGGCTCCTCGACCCCGACCACGGTCGCGATCAGCGCCAGCGGCTCGGCCGCGGCGGCAAGCCGGAGCAGGCCGCGGAAGGCGACGGTGTCGGCGTCGACCCGCACCCGCCAGCGGCCGGTCAGCACGACACCCTCGGTACCGCCGCGGACCGGCTCCTCGGGCGTCAGGCCCGGGATGCACCGCCCCAGGCGTTCGGCGTCGTGGAAGGTCTCCCAGACAGATCGGACCGGGATCGGCACGACGACTTCGTACTGCATCCGTTCTCCCCCGTTCGTGGCGGCGGGCCGCCGTCCGGCGACGCGCCCGCGCACCGACCCGGACGGTCGGTGTGTACCGCCCACCCCATCACACCCGCCGGTGCCGCCCGGTCGGCGCGTCGGGGTCGATCACCCTCGGCATCGCGTCCGGGTCCGGGGCCGGCCGCGCCGGCTCCTCGGGCAACCACAACCGGCGGGCCCTCGGGTAGGCCACGGGCGCCACGATCACCGCGAACAACACGACCGCGCCGGCCAGCGCGACCGCGGCCCCCAGCGGCCCCGAGCCGAGCGTGTGCGCACACCAGCGGGCCAGGAGCCAGGAGCCGCCCGCCGCGCCCGCGGAGACCAGCGCCAGGCCCAGGTGGGTGCGCGCCACCCGGACCGTGTCCAGGCCGCGCAGCCGCCGGCGCAACACCCGGGCCAGCCACACCAGGCCGATCACCTGCGCGACGCTGTATCCGGCGGCCATCCCGGTGACCGCCCACTCGGCGGGCAGCGTCCAGTAGGCGACCAGCGAGAACAGCGCGCCGGCCGCGGTCATCGCCGCGTTGGCCCAGAACGGCGTGCGGGCGTCCTGTACCGCGTACAGGCCGCGCTGGATCAGGTATTGCCCCGAGTAGGCGATCAGCCCGGGCGCGAACGCGGTCAACATCAGGCCCATCGCGCGGGTGTCCGCCTCGGTGGTGATGCCGTGCTGGAAGACCACCGCGGTCACCTGCGGGCCGAGGGCGAGGAACAGGAACGACACCGGCACGATCACCAGGGCGTTCAGGCGCAGGCCCCGGGAGACCAACGCGCGGACCGTGGCGGGGTGTCCGTCGGCCGCCGCACGGCTGATTCGGGGCATCAGCATGGTCGCGATCGACACGGTGACCACGCCGTGCGGCACGATCCAGAGCAACTGCGCGTTGGCGTAGGCGGTGTAGCCCACGCCGTGGCCGAGCCCGGACTTCACCGCCTTGTCGGACACCTCGACCGCGAGCCGGGTCACCAGCCAGTAGCCCAGTTGCGAGACGCCGACCATGGCGACCGCCCAGCCGGCCATCCGCAGCGGCGCGCCCAGGCCGTGGCCGCGCCAGTCGAAGCGGGGCCGAAAGCGCACCCCCGCCGCGCGCAGGTACGGCACCAGGGTCAGCGCCTGTACGACGATGCCGAGCGTGGTGCCCAGGCCGAGGAGGCGGACCTGCGCCGGGGTGATGCCCTGCGCATCCCGCACATCGTGCGCGACCAGCAGGAAGGACCCGAAGACCGCGATCACCACGACGTTGTTCAGGATCGGCGTCCAGGCCATCGGCCCGAACCGCCCGCGCGCGTTGAGCACTTCGCCGACCAGCGCGAACATGCCGTAGAAGAGGATCTGCGGCAGGCACATCCGGGCCAGTGCGACGGTCAGCGTGCGCTGGGCACCGTCGTAGTCCGCGTAGGCGGACACGATCGCGGGCGCCGCGAGCACACCGGCGAGGGTGAGCACGAGCAGCAGGCAGCCCACCGCGGTCAGCAGCCGGTCGGTGTAGCCGGCCCCGCCGTCGGCGTCGCGCCGGGCCGCGCGCACCAGTTGCGGTACCAGGACCGAGTTGAGCGCGCCGCCGACGAGCAGGATGTAGAGGATGTTGGGCACCGTGTTCGCCACGTTGTAGCCGTCGGCGAACAGGCCGGTACCCAGCGCCGCGACCACGGTGGCGCTGCGGGCGAACCCGGTCAGCCGGGAGACCGCGGAGCCGAGCGCCAGGTTCGCGCCGCCGCGCAGCATCGATCGGCCGCCGGCTCTTTCGGGTTTGCCCCCTTCGCCCCGACCCGGCGCCCGCTCGACCGGGCGCGCGGGCCCGTGCGCCGGTGTCTCGGACCCGGGTCGGCGATCCTCCGCACGAGCGTGCCGGCCCCCCGGTCGACCCGAGACGACATGGCTCACAAACGTCTCCAATTCGGCCGCGTTCGGGGTTTCGGACATGCTCCCCCGTTGTCTGAGTGCCTGGGAGGCCACTTCCGTTGCATCCGAATTTCTCGGTGACGAAACCGTTCGCCCACGGGCTCTAAGGGTTTGCGGGGCTACCCCACCCGCATCACTCCGTCCCCTAGGAGACGTCCCGTGGTCACGCTGCTTCCGGCGCCGCCCGCCCGACCGTCCGTTCCCGCCGCGCCCGCCGGCTCCGTCGCGCCCGCCGGGCCGGCCGACCGGGCGTTGCGGGTCGCCCCGCTGACCGCGGACGCGCACCTCGCGCATCTCGACGGACGCGGCGACGCGGGGTTCCTGCAGTACCCGTCGTGGGCCGTGGTCAAGGAGGCGTGGCGCAGCGAGGGCATCGGCTGGTTCGACGCGAACGGCGCCGTGGTCGGCACGGCCCTGGTGCTGTACCGCAAGATGCCCAAGGTGCCGTACTGGTTCGCGTACCTCCCCGAGGGCCCGGTGATCGACTGGGCCGACCCGAACCCGCAGCGCTGGCTGGCGCCGCTGATCGAACACATGCGCGCCAGGCACGTGTTCACCGTGCGGATGGGGCCGCCGCTGGCCTATCGGCGCTGGCAGGCGCAGACCGTCAAGGACGCGGTCCGGCACGGGCTCAAGCACCTGGATCGGGTCACCCCGGACGAGATCGACCCGCTGGGCGCGACGGTCGCGCTGCGGCTGGGCGACCTGGGGTGGCGGGCCTCGGGCGACGGCGCGGACGCGCAGCCCCGGTACACCTTCGAGCTGCCGTTCGAGGGACGGGCCCTGGACCAGGTCAAGGCGGGCTTCAACCAGGAGTGGAAGCGCGCGATCACCAAGGCGGGCAAGGCGGGCGTGGACATCGCCGTGGGCGGCTACGAGGACCTGCCCGCGTTCTTCGACCTGCTCCAGGTGACCGAGCGCCGCAACGGGTTCCGGCTGGGCCGCGAACTCCCGTACTACCAGCGGCAGTACCGGGCGCTGAACACGGAGGCGGCGGGCCGGATGAAGCTGTACCTGGCCCGGTTCGAGGACCGGCTCCTGGCCGCGCACACGCTGATCACCGCGGGCGAGCGGGTCTGGTACCAGACCGGCGCCTCCACCGACCACGGCCGAGGGGTGCGGCCCAGCCACGCGCTCCAGTGGCGGATGATCCAGGACGTGCACGAGCGCGGCATACCGGTCTACGACATGCGCGGGGTCAGTCCGGTGATCGACCCGGACGACCGACTGTTCGGGGTGCTGCGCTGGAAGCTGGGCACGAACGGGCGCGTGGTGGAGAACCTGGGCGAGTGGGAGTACCCGGTGCAGCCCGCGCTGCACAAGGCGTTCCGCGCCTACATGTCGATCCGCTGAGCGGGTGGGCCACGCGCGGGCCGGGCTACTCGCGGGCGTAGTCGGCGATGCGCGGGTCGTTCAGGGTGGACGGCGGCACCTCCACCCGTGCCTCGTGCGGCGGGAACGAACTCGCGAGGGCGGGACGGTCGGCGGCCAGGAACGGTACGACCGCCGGGTCCGGCGCGTCGTCGGCCGGCCGCAACGCGGCCCCGGGCACGAGCGCGGGCGCGGGCGCGGCGAGCAGGAAGCCGCGATCGGCCGGGCCCGGCACGGTGATCCGATAGGGCAGCGTGCGCAGCCCCGCGGCGCGCAGGCCCGCGTCGACGCACCAGAACGCTCGGCGGTGCGCATCGGGCGCGGGCGCGCGCACCACGATCCGGCCCGCCGGGCGCAGCACGGTGCGGGTCAGGCCGTAGAACTCCTGGGTGTACAGGCGCGCGGCGGCGCCGATGGTGGGCCCGGGCAGGTCGGCGACCACCACGTCGAAGCGCTCGGCGCTCGCCCGTACCCACGCGAAGGCGTCCGCGCCGACCACGCGCACCCGGGGGTCGGCGAACGCGTCGCCGGCGAGGGCGCGCAGGGCGGGATCGGTGCGGGCGGGCGCGGTCTCGCCGAGGTGTGCGACCACGACCACCACGTCGCGCACCGCCGCGTAGCGCAGCACCTCGCGCAGGGCCAGCCCGTCTCCCCCGCCGAGCACGAGCACCCGTTCGTGCCGGCCGGCCATCGCCGGGTGCACCAGCGCCTGGGCGGTCTCGCTCGCCCCCGTGGCCGCCACCCGGCGCTCGCCGGCCACGTACATCTCGGGGCCGGCGGCGGTGTGGGTGACCACCACGTCCTCGTGGGCGGACACCACGTCACCGTCGTAGAGGGCGTCGCGCGCGGCCCGTTCGAAGGCGGGCGTGTACAGCCAGGTGCCGGCGAGCAGTGCGAGTACGGCGCCCACCGCGGCGTACATGCCCATCCGTAGGCGCGCCGGCAGGTCGGCCCGGAACAGCCACAACACCACGAGCGCGCCGGCGATCGCGTTGACCATGCCCGCGAGCACCACGGTGCGCAGTTGGCCCAGGCGCGGCAGCAGCAGGAACGGGAAGAGCAGGCCGCCGACCAGCGCGCCCACGTAGTCGGCCGCGAACAGGTCGGCCACCGCGCTGCCCGCCTCCTGCGGCCGGATCCGCTGGACGAGCGTCATCAACAGCGGGATCTCGGCGCCGATCAGCAGCCCGAGCACGGCCGCGACGGCGATCATCGGCCAGCGGTAGACGTCGTACCAGGCGAACCCGGCGAACAGCACGGTCGCGCACATCCCGCCGCACGCGGCGAGCAGGATCTCGGCGGCCAGGAACGCCGGTGCCGCGCGGCGCACGAACGGCTTGGCGACGAGCGCGCCGACACCCATTGCGAAGACCATCACCGACAACACGATCGAGGTCTCCACCACCGGATCGCCGCCCAGCGTGCCGCCGAGCGCGGCCAGCGCGAGTTCGTAGACCAGGCCGCAGGCCGCGCAGACGAGGACGGCGAGCAGGACCACGAATCGCGCGGGCCCGGGGGCGATCGTGGTGGAGGGGGGCCGGGCGGCCGACGCGCGCACGATCGTGGCGGCACGCGGCGCTGGGGAGTTCACCCCGAGCACGCTAGGCGCGCAGCGCGCGGGGGTCGCCGAACGCGCCGACGGTTCACCCGATCCGACTACGCGGTGCGGGTGCGCGCGCCGGGCCCGCGCGTGCGGCCTCACATGGCGCGGCTCCGGGTGCTCACGATCCGGCATTCCTGCGGGTACGTGTGCCACGTGGACCAGACCGCGCCCGCCCCGCAGCGCTCCACCACCATGGCGGTGACCGCGTACGGCAGGCCCGGATACTCGCCGATCAGGCCGTAGCGGTGCCCGGTGGCCAGCGCGACGATCTCGCGCACCCGGGCCGCGAACGCGCTGTCGCCGAGTTGCTGGGTCAGTGCGGTGAACTCGTACTCCCACCGACCGAGCCGGGTCGCGGCCCGGGCGGGCAGCGGGGTGGCCGCGCCCGGCACGCACGCGACCGTCTCGGACACCGGCTCGCCCCCGCCCGGCTCGGGGCCGATCAGCACCTGGTGCGAGGCGCCGAGCAGGCGCAGGTCCAGCTTCAGTCCTCCGAGGTCGACGTCGCGCGTGGCCAACGCGGGAAGCGGCGGCAGACCCAGGCACCAGCCGAGGGCGTCCGCACGGGTGTCGGTGTACGTGGTGGTGAGTGTGGCGTGCATGTCTCGCGCTCATCTGTCCGGGCAACGGGAACACCCTCGGGAGGCTCCCGGGGCGACAATCGGCTGCAAACCAGGGGACATGACTCACCGTAGGCGCCCGAAGGCACACCGTCGTCACCCACGAAGGTGAAAGGCAATCACACGAACGGGTGAAGGGCACCCTGTGAGCACCGGGGTGTCGCAGGCGAGGATGGGCCCGAAGAGCCGACCCTCGCGAAGGAGCCGTACGGATGAACCGACCCCTGTTGGCCAGACACCTGGACGGCCTCGGCACGACGATCTTCGCCGAGATGTCCGCCCTCGCGCGCACCACCGGCGCGATCAACCTCGGCCAGGGTTTCCCCGACACCGACGGCCCGGCGGAGGTGATCGAGGCGGCCGTCGCGGCGATGCGTGACGGGGCGAACCAATACCCGCCGGGCGACGGCATCGCGGATCTACGGCTGGCCGTGGCGGAGCACCGGCAGCGCTTCTACGACCAGACGTTCGACCCGGACGGCGAGGTGCTGATCACCACCGGCGCCACCGAGGCGATCGCCGCCGCGCTGCTCGCGCTGCTCGAACCGGGCGACGAGGTGATCGCGCTCGAACCGTTCTACGACTCGTACGCGGCCTGCATCGCGATGGCCGGCGCCCGCCGGGTGGGCGTCACCCTGCGCCCCCCGCACTTTCGTCCGGACCTCGACGAGCTGCGCGCGGCGGTCACCGACCGCACCCGGGTGATCATGCTCAACACCCCGCACAACCCGACCGGCACGGTGCTCACCCGGGCCGAGCTGGAGGCGATCGCCGCCGTCGCGATCGAGCACGACCTGATCGTGGTCACCGACGAGGTGTACGAACACCTGGTCTACACCGGCGAGCACATCCCGATCTCGACCCTGCCGGGCATGCGCGAGCGCACCGTCACCATCTCGTCGGCGGGCAAGACGTTCTCGTTCACCGGCTGGAAGGTCGGCTGGGTGTGCGCGCCGAGGGAGCTGATCGCGGCGGTGCGTACGACCAAGCAGTTCCTGACCTACACCTCGGGCGCCCCGTTCCAACCCGCGATCGCACACGCGCTGCGCCTGCCGGACACGTACTTCGACGGGCTGCGCGAGGACCTGCGGCACAAGCGCGACCTGCTCGGCGGCGGACTGCGGGCGGCCGGACTGACCGTCTACGAGCCGCAGGGCACCTACTTCACCACCACCGACATCACCCCGCTCGGCTACGCCGACGGCCTCGACTTCTGCCGCAAGCTGCCCGAACTGCGCGGCGTGGTCGCGATCCCCGAGGTGGTCTTCTTCGACAACACGGAGGTGGGCCGCCCCCTGGTCCGCTTCGCCTTCTGCAAGCGCGTCGAGGTCCTGGAGGAAGCCGCCAAGCGGCTCGCCGGCTGAGTCCCGGCCGGCGGATCGCGGGGGGCGGTTGCGTGTGGGGGTCGGTCTGCGGCCCCCACACGCGCGGGTTCCGCCTATGCCTCGCCGTCGGTCGCCGGCTTGTCCTCGGGGCCGTACTGCTCGGTGATCCAGTTCGCGAACGAGATGCACGTGCTGATCCACGCGCGCGTGGTGAACACGAACAGCTCGCGGTTGATCCCCGGCTCGCAGTCGAGCTGGGCCTCGCCGATCAGCCGCAGCTGTCCCTCGTGCTCGTGCGTGTAGACCTTGGGCCAGAAGAACTGGCGGTGCCACTCGTCCAGCAGTTCCAGCATCCGCGGCCGGTCGGCCGGGTCGAACGCACGGTCCAGGAACATCCGGACCGTGAAGATCTCCTGCTTGTCTCCGCGCAGCATGAAGTAGACGCGGAAGCCATCCCAGGGCGCACAGATGTCGCCCTCGTCGTCGGTGAAATGGTTCACCTGGAGTTCGTCGAGGACCTGGTTGATCAGGTCCGCCGACGGCTTGACGACCGGCGCGGCCGGAACGAAGGTCGACCTCGGAAGCGAGGACGGGTCGATGCTCATGAAGGATCCTCTCCAGACGTATCGACGCCATCCTCTCTCATTCGGCCCAGGGCGGTGGGTCTCCAGGGGGCCCGAGGGTGCGCTCATTCGTACTCCGTGCCGCCCTTGCGCATCAGGTACGACGCGGAGACGATCTTGCCGATCGCGCGCCCCCCGACCACGGCGCTGTACCGCTCGCGTGCCGGGCGCACCACCAGGCCCTCGCGCAGGTGCGCGGCGGTGCCCGAGACGGTCTCCCGGCCCTCGGCCAGGGCCAGCAGTTCGGCCTCGTCGTAGGGCCCGGCGTAGAGGGTCGGCACCATCGGCGGCGCGGTCGTGAGGTCGGCGAGCAGGTCGGCCAACTCTTCGGCGTCGACGTGCCGTACCGCGCCGCTCTCGTCCGCGAGCGCGATGTCGAACACCGCGTAGCCGGGCAGCTCGGACCGCCCCTGCGCGCCGTAGCCCAGGTCCTGCACGCCCTGCCCGAACACCTCGCCGAACACGCCCACCCGGGCCGCGCCGAACCGCGCGGCCACCTCCGCGGCGACCTCGGGCAGCCGGTGCGCGAGCACGCTGCGCCAGTAGAGGTTGTGCTCGTCCCGGACCAGCGCCTGCGACCGGGCACCGAAGCCCTTGGAGGAGACGAAGCTCTCGCCGGTGTGAGTGAGGTAGGTGTAGAGGCAGGCCGTGCCGTGGATCTTCTCGGTGGCCACCACCGGCTCGCCGGCCGTGAACAGGTCCGGGTAGCGCCGGATGTTCTCCATGTCGACCCACGGCAGCAGATCGGGCGCGGCCACGATGTCGCCGCTCATGTGCACGGGGATGGGCGGCACCCATTTGACGATGCCGAGCAGCTCGGCGAAGTCCTTGCCGTCGGCGAGCGCGGCATCGAGGTCGAGGTCGGCCAGCGCGGCCGGCCGACAGACGATGCCCTGCGACAACTCGCCACGCAGCCGGATGGCCCGCACCCGGTTCTCGGCCGAGCCGGCGAGCTTCCCGGTGAGCCCGAGTTCCTCGACGAGGCCGCCGGGCAACACCGCCTGCTCCGGGATGTAGAGCGCCACATCGCCGGTGACGTAGGCCCCCTTGGCGACGACGGCCCGGTACAACCCGACTTGGGCCAGCTCCAACGCATCGGCATTCGGGTGCGGATGCACCACCAACCGCTCGACCGTGACCTTGAGCCCGGACATGGCTGCCCCCTTCCCCGTGACCGCCGAGACGGCGGCCGCTTCCCCGTCGCCTCTACGGTCCCAAGGGGCTGGGGAGGTGGCCAACGATTTACGGGTGGAGTGGGTGGGGTGGGATGGGGTGGGGTGGGGTGGAGTTGGGTTGGGTTGGGTTGGGGAGGGAGCGGAGCGTGAGGTAGGTACTCGGGGCCGGGTCTGCTGGGGGCTTCCCGAGTGGGTCGGGTGCTCCCGGCGAGCGTTGCGCCTTTGGCTGCGGGTGGCCGGTCCGGGGCCGGTCAGAGTCGGTGGTGGGCCGCCGCCAGCGTGCGGGGCTCTGAGGCGGAGGGCTCCCGACGAGACGGGCGCATTGCTCAGTGGGAAAAGCGGCCGGCAGCAGCGGGCAGGGAGGGACTCGGATCGGATCTGCTGAGGGGCCTTTCCGAGTGGGTCGGTTGCTCCCGGCGGGCGTGCGCCTTTGGTTGCGGGTGGCCTGGTGCGGGGCCGGTCAGAGTCGGTGGTGGGCCGCCGCCAGCGTGCGGGGCTCCAAGACCGAAGCTCCCGACGAGACGGGTGTGTTGCTCAGCGGAAAACCGGCCGGCAGCAGCGGGGAGGGTGGGTGGTCGGGTCAGGTCCTCCGGGGAGGCTTCGCGGGTGGGTCGGGCGCTTTCGGCGAGAGTCGCGTCTTGGTCGGCTGCGCGGGGCCGGTCAGAGTCGAGGGTGGGCCGCCGCCGGCGTGCGGGGCTCCGAGGCGCGGGGTTCCCGACGAGATGACGGCGTTGCTCGGCGGGAAAGGCGGCTGGCAGCGGCGGGCAGGGTGACGGGTCGGATTGCGCGCGCTGAGGGGCCTTCCCGGTGGGTTGGGGTGTTTCGGGGGCATTTGGAGAGAGTTGGGGTGCGAAACCGGATCTCGGTGGGTGGTGGGGGGCTTCGGGTCTCGGTGACCTGCGGTTTTGTGGGGTTGGGTTGGAAAGTCGGGTGTCGAGTGCCGGATTCGTGTGCTCCGGCCCCCTCGACTCCCGCATGGAGACCGAAACCGCTCAGTCGGAGCCGATCCCGGGCGTTGCAGCGCCTCTCGGCGGCCGAAAGTGCCCTGTGGGCGTCGAAACCGGATCCCGAGGCGCGCGAGACGGCGGTCGCTTGCGCTGACCTGCGGTTTTCTCTCGCACGGAGGTTGCGGCACCCCACGGGATCCGATTTCGTGAACCTCCGTCACCCACATGCCCACCGCACCCCGAAAACACCCGGCCGCCCGACCCACTCGGGAAGTCTCCCCGGCAGACCCACCCGAGCGCCTCCCCGCCCGCCACTGCCGGCCGGTTTTCCGCCGACCAACGCACCCGCCTCGCCAGGAGCCCCGGTCTCAAAGCCCCGCACGCTGGCGGCGGCCCACCTCGACGACTCTGACCGACCCCGCACCAGCCCTCCGCAACCGAAAGCGCAACGCCCGCCGGGAACACCCAACCCACCCGCGAAGCCTCTCCGGCGAACGCGACCCGAGCCCCCACCCTCCCCGCCGCTGCCGGCCGCCTTTCCCGCCGAGCAACGCCGTCATCTCGTCGGGAACCCCGAGCCTCGGAGCCCCGCACGCCGGCGGCGACCCCGCTCGACGACTCTGACCGGCCCCGCGCAGCCGACCAAGACGCGAGTCTCACCGGAAGGCACCCGACCCACCCGCAAAGCCTCTCCGGAGGACTCGACCCGAGCACCCACCCTGCCCGCCGCTGCGGCCGCTTTTCCTGCCGAGCAACGCGCCGGTCTCGTTGGGAGCCCTGCGTCCCGGAGCCCCGCACGCCGGCGGCGGCCCATCACCGACTCTGACCGGCCCCGCACCAGCCACCCGCAACCAAAGGCGCAACCCCGGCAGAGGCAGCAGGAAGCCCCGCCGACCGACAACGGCCGACGGGGCGTCAGGTCGCGCTAACCGCGCAGCGCCTCTGTAAGTGCCGTCCACGAAGCCGTAGGGACGATGAGGTGACCCAGGCTTCGATCTTTGCTGTCACGAACCGGAACGGCGTCTTGGGATGTAGCGACTTCCACGCACTCCGCGCCTTGCTGGTTGCTGTAGCTGGAAGTTCGCCAACCGGTGGGGTGCACGATACATACCTTTCGCTACGGATCTGATCATCGCTTCGGACTCCCGAGCAGACAGGGCCGATGCCCGAAGTTGCTCGTAGGTTAGGCCAAACGCGTTCACCTCTGACCGCCCCTCCCAGAGTCGCCCATCGAATGCACTTTCGGTATACGCGTATCGGCTGCCGTCCACCGTCTGAACAAGTGTCAGAGAGCCACCCATGGCCGCGTGTTCACCCACGCAGAACGGCAAGACCTGGATCTTGGTACCTGCGTTCGCTTCCTCCAGCAGCCGGGCCATTTGGCCACGCATCACGGACTGACTGCCCGCACTCCGGGCCAGAACTGCTTCGTCGAGGATGACCCGGATACGAGGAGGGCTGTCGCCGCGCAGAATGCGCGCCTGACGGTCCAAACGTCGCGAGACACGATCCCGAAGCTCGTCGTCACTGGTCAGCGCTTGCCCAAGCCGGAGCGTGGCACGAGCGTATGCCTTTGTCTGAAGCAAGCCCGGCACGATCTGCGCGGCGTAGAAACGTAGGCCGATAGCCGCCTGCTCTCGATCCATGTACTCACGCACATAGTCGGGGACCAGCTCCCGCTGGCTCGCCTTCCACAGGTCCGTGAGCAGGTCATCGGCACCCAGCGCGGCATCCAGGCGCCACGCCTGTTCCCACGTCGGCGGACTGCCCGTGCGCCGTTCGATTTGGGTGATGCGCGTGGGGTGCACGTGGATCAAGGCCGCCAGTTGGGCTTGCGTAAGCCCGCGCAACTTACGCAGCTTCGCCACGCGCGCGGCGAACATATTTGCGGACGATTGTGTTGGGTCGATCGCTTCGGCCAAGTCGTTTAATCCCTCAAGATCATTTATTCCTGATTGCTGTGCAAATCAGGTTCTCGCCTGGCCGCATCGTAAGGCGGCGGGTTGATCGTGGGATAGACATTCCGTGTCCACAGAATGTGGCCGGATATCCACCCGCCGCAGCGCGAGAGGGACAGGCATGCCCATGACCGTGACGAGACAACGACCGCCCACAGAAGCCGACTTGCGGCGTCTCTTGGCGACGTCCGACGAGGTGCGCGTTCGGGACACGCGGAGCGGATACGTGGGCACGCTCTACCGCGTGGCCACCGGCTATGTCGTGGCGCTCACGGCCAACGGCAGCGCCTACACCATTTCCATGGCGCGCCTCGAAGTGGTCGACGAGACCGACATCGGACAACCCAACGCGGTCACGCGCGGCGTGCGCGGGCCCGGCGAGATCGTGGCGGCGCAACCGCTGCCGAACGAAGTGCGATTCCCCATGGCCCGGTTCGGACCGGATATCCAGTGGCGCATGCCCTCCGACAGCGTGCGGCCGACCGGCCAACCGGAAGCCACCCCCTGAACTGCCGTGCCGCCGAATCCATTTGGTCGTGGCTACCGGCGGTGCGGCTCCGAACCCTCTCCGCCCTCCCATGGCCGGTCGGCGGAGAGGGCCACAAGCGGTATCCAGTCAGCAGTCAACCGCCAGGGGCCGGCGCTCGCTCGCCAGTGATCCGCCGGCCCCCGGCCTCCCCCACCGAAGCGAGGTCGACATGAAACTACCGATCCCACCGCCGGACGAAACAACCCCGAGCGGCAGCGGCAGCGGCATCGGGGACAAGGTGAAGCACGCCGTGGACGCGCGCCGGCCCGAACAGCCGCCCGGCGTGGTCGTGCGGGTGGACGACGCCGGCCGGGTGACGGTCCAGCCGTTCGATGCGGCGCGAGCCGAGTGGACCGCCGACCCGGCGGATGTCGTGGCCGATGACGGGGTTTGGTTCCCGACAGACGGCGCCAGGCCCGATGATCTGATGCCGTTCCCCATGCCCCCTGGCGTGGTCACTCCCAGGACCCTTGGCGGGTTCCGGGTGCCGCGCCCGCCTGGCCGCTAGTCCAACTACATGAGGCCCCAACTCCCGTGCGCTGTCCGGGAGTTGTGGCCTCCTTCTGTCCTATCCGATGAGCTGAACAACCGTAACGACCAGTTCGCTGTTGGTGATTTGGTAGATCACGAACACGCTGCCGCACGTCACTTCGCGCCGGTCCTTGTCCCATGTCGGGGATGAGCCGCACCCGTACGGGTCCCCGGCAACGCGGGCCATTCCGTTGATCACGTCATGCTGTTGGCTACTCGTGAGCTTTCGGAGGTCCCTCTCGCAAGCGGGACTCCACCTGATCGAGTACTGCGGCACGGGGTACCCCCATGATCGTGTCGGCTTCCGCTTCCTCGTAGATCTCCTGCACCCAATCGTGAGTGCGTTCCCTGGCTTCCGGGATGGGCGTGTGCTTTTCGGCCCAGTGGTACAGCGCCAACGGCAGCTCCCGCGCCGGGGTGTCCTCAATGGCCTTGGTGAACGCGTCGTGCTCGTCTGCCGGCAGTGATGCCCGGATGCTCGCAATGGTCGCCGGAAGGGTGTATACGACGTCGTCCATCGAGGTGACGAACAATCGCCCTCCCTCGTTGTCGGGCCAACCGGCGTCGGTGTCGGTGCGTTCGGTGTGCTCGTCCATAGGCATCCTTCGCTGCGTCATGAATCAGCTACTCACAGTGTGCATTCCCGGGACATCCGGCGGAAGCCGCGGGTCGACGCGGTCGAGGCCGATTCCCCCGTCACCAGGCCGGGTCGTCGACGATTCGACGGCCTCCTGGGACAGGATGGGGCCATGCCGAAATTCATCGAGAAGCCGACCGTCGTCGAGGCGGCCGGGAACATTCCCAAGACCATTCGCGAGTTCGTGGGCCGGGTCAATACCGGCGACGAGGCGCTCAGCATCGCGCACATGACCAGCCCCGGCGGCTGGGAGGAACCGGGTCAGCGCCCCGAGTTCGACGAGTACACGGTGGTCCTGCGCGGCGTGCTCACCGTGGAGCACGAGGGCGGCACCCACGAGGTCGCGGCCGGCCAGGGCATCCACACCGCCGCCGGCGAATGGGTCCGCTACAGCACGCGGGGCGAAGAGGGCGCCGACTACATCGCCGTCTGCCTCCCCGGCTTCACCCCGAACACGGTGCACCGCGACGAGTAGACGCCGCCCGGCGGGTGGCGATGTCCGCGACCCGCCGGGCGCACGGGGTCAGATCTTGGCGGTGATCATGGGCAGCAGCTTCGGCAGGAGTTCACCCTGCCAGCCGCTCCACGGCTGGTCGGTGCCCTCCTTGCTGAGGGAACCCGAGGCATCGAGCTGGAGGTAGTACTGGCCCTTGCGCAGATACAGGCTGTTCACCGCGAAGTAGGCGTCCTCGGCGCCACCCGTGGTACCCAGAGCCTTGAAGTCGGTCTGGACCCGCTGGGCGCCGGTCTTGCTCAGATTCCAGTTGTAGTCGAGCTCCTTGGGAGCATCGATGTTGCGAATCTGGATGGTCAGCTTGATGACGTTGCTGTAGCCCCAGCCACGCTTGGTGTTCACCGTGTACTGACACGTCGTGCTGCGCAGCGCCGGTCCGCGGGAGGCGTAGGAACCGGACGCCTTGGCGGTGCCCTGTTGCTCCTGGGAGGTGACCTCGGGAATGACCTTGGCCAGCTCCTCCGGGGTGATCAGGTCGCACACGTCCGGCCACGTGGACATGTCGTTCGGCACCGGCGCGAACTTCCCCCCGGACTTCGGCGCCGGCGGGGCCGACGGACGCGAGGCCTCCTTCGACGGGGCCGTCGTCGGCGTGTTGTTCACCGCGTTCGGGTCGAAGCTCTCCAGCTTGCGCACGCTCTCCGTGGGCGGGAGCTTTACCGCCTCGTTCTTCTTGCCGTCCGTGCCGTTGATCAGCAGGGCCGCGACCACCGTTGCCGCGGTGCCGCCGGCGACGACGGCCACCCAGCTGAAGATCTGCTTGCGGCGGTTGGGGCGCGGCGGCTGGGGCGGGGGGTATCCGGGCGGGCCGTAGCCGGGCGGCGGGCCGTACTGCCCCGGAGGGGGGCCGTACTGGCCCGGCTGTCCGCCACCGTACCGGCCGGGCGGCGGGTAGCCGGGACCCTGCGGGCCGGGGCCGGGGTACTGGCCGGAGTTCGGGCTGTTGTACTGGCCGGTCATCTCAGTCGTCCGTCATCTTGATGTTGAGGACGCGCACGAGGGCAGGTCCGGCCTTCTTGGTCCAGGCGTCCCTCGTTTCGGGGCCGCCCGCCGAGTCCTTGGTGTCCGCCTTGACGTCGATCACCACGTAGTAGGCCGGCGAGTCCGGCTTCGTGCCCTGCTTGAACAGGTTCAGCTTCGTGGTGTCGTTGCGGAAGGCGCTCTGCACGAACAGCTTGTTGGCCAAATCCTCGAAGCCGGTGAACGGGGCCGCCTCGCTCTTCGCCTTCTCGTACATGTCCTTGACCGGGCCGGCGTCGCCGATCGCCTTGATGGTCATGGTGAGCTTGGCCGGCGTCGCGGGATCCGCGAGATTGGGCAGCTTGATGTTGACCGTGCACTCGTAGTTCTTGGGAATCTTGCCGGTCTTGCGGCCCTGACGCCCGCCCACGATGCTCGAGTCGGGGATCGCGTTCTGGATCTCCTTGTCGGAGAGCATGTCGCACGCGTCCGGCCAGGTGCCGGTGTCCCCGCTGGCCCGGAACTTGGCGCCGTCGCTGAAGGCGACGCCCGGCGGCGGGGTGTAGCCGTCGGGGAACGCGACCCCGTTCTCCGCCACCGGCTTGTCGCCCTTGTCGTTCTTCTTGTTGATCTCGTCGACGATGTACGACCCCGCCACCGTCGCCAGCACACCGCCCACGACCACGCCGATCCAGCCGAGCACGGGCTTGAGCTTGCTGCGGCGCGGCGGCTGGTGGGGCGGCATCGGGCCACCGGGGTACTGCTGCTGGTACATGCCGGGCTGACCGTACGGCTGCTGCTGATGCGGCCCGCCGCCGTACTGGTTCCCCCCGGGGTTCCCGATTCGTACCATCCCCGTGCTCCTCCTGATTACCTGATCCGACGCGCTGTTCCGATGCGCTGTCGCCGCTGCTGCCGTGCCGCGCGGACCGCGGTTACATCCGTTGCATCCGTGTCTACATCCGGGCCACGAGGTAGCCGATGAGCGTCGGCCCGTACTGCTTCACCCCGTCGTCGTCCGCGAGCTTCGCGCCGCCGGGACCGGTCAGCCCGGAGTGGACGTACAACTCCACGTAGTACGGCCCCTTGTAGAAGTAGATGTAGCTGTCGTCACGGAACGCGTCGTCGGTGCCCAGCTTGGTGCCCAGCTCCTCGAACTCGCCGAACGGCTTGCGTGCCCGGTTCTTCTTGGTGTCTCCGTAGTGGCCCTTCGCGATCGCCGGGGTGCTCACCTCGTGCAGTGTGAGCTCGATCTTGGCGTACGACGGATACTTCGGATTGTTCGGGTCCGGCACGGCCAGGTCGAAGTTGCACTGGTTGTCGGCCGCACCCGGGAAGTCGTACTTGACCGACACGGTCGTGTCCGGCTTCCTGGTCTTGACCGTGGCGCCCTTGATCACCTTCCCGATCTGCGCGTCGGACAGCATCTCGCACGCCTTCGGCCAGCTCTTGCCGTCGTTGGTCGCATTGAATCCTGGCCCGGCGTCGGCCGGCGGCGCTGCGGGGAAAACCATCGGGCGTTGTAGGGGCGCCGCGCTCTGGCCTCCGGGGCCGCCGCTCTTGCCGCCGCCGGAGCCTCCCGGCGCGACGGGACCGCCGGACGACTGCGGGCCGGTCTTCGCGGTGTCCTTCGAGTCGTCGTCCTTGTTCAGGAACAGGAAGCCGCCGACCCCGGCCGCGATCAGCACCAGCACGACCGCGATCCACAACACCGGCCGATTGCCCCCGCGTTGCGGCCCCTGCGGTCCGTACGGCTGTCCGGGCGGGCCGTAGCCGCCCTGCGGCTGGGGCGCGTACCCCTGCTGCTGCGGGAAGCCCTGCTGCCCGGGCGGGTATCCCGGGTGTTGCGGATACTGCCCGGGTTGGCCGTAACCGCCGCCGTGTTGCCCGTGTTGTTGCGGCTGCTGCTGCCATCCCCCGCTCACAGCTTCTGCCCGACGATCGCCGCCACGGTCGGCCCGTACTGGCGCGCCAACGTGTTGTTCTTGAGCGGGTTGCCCTGCGAGTCCTCGAGTTGGGCGGAGAGGATGATCCAGACCCGGAAGCCGTTCTTGGAGATCTGCACCGTGCGGTTGTCCCGGAACGCCCCGTCCACACCGATCTTGTCGGCCGGGATGTCGTCGTACTGATCGGGGAACTGCTTGGACGTGCGCTCCTGGCTGGTCTTCTCCTTCGCGAAGGACGCCTTCTCGTCGGCCAACGTCTTGTATCCGTACGAGGTGATGCTGATCGAGGCCGGGTAGTCCGAGGACTGGAGGTTCGGCAGGTCGAACGTGATCTCGCACTCGTTGTCGTTGACGTTGTTGCCGAACATGTTCGAGATGCGACCCATGCGGCTTTTGCGCTCACGGATAGTGGCGTCGGGGATGGCCGTCTTGATCTCTTCGTCCGTCAGCAGGTCGCAGGCCTTGGGCCAGGTCTTCGGATCGACCGTGATGCCGGTGATCTTCGGCCCGGAGATCGGCGGCAGCGCCGTCGGGATCTTCAGCTCGTTGGACATGTCGGCCTTCTTCGGCGCGACCGCCGCGCTGTTGCTCGGCGCGGCCGTCTTGCCGACCACGATCGGCGCCGGCTTGCTCGCCTCGGCCGCCGGGTCCTTCTTCTCGGTCGGGTCGTCGAAGCCGACCATGGCGACGATCACGGACGCGACGACGGCTCCGGTGATGCCGGCGATCCAGGTCCCGATCACCTTGCGGCTGCGCGCCCCCCGCGGCGGACGGCCGTTTGCGTCGAGCTGGATCGGGTTCTGCGCGTACTGCTGGTAGTGGCCGTACTCGCTGTACTGCGGGTACGGGTAACCGCCGGTCTCCTGGAAGCCGCCCGGCTGCCCCTGCTGCTGCGGATAACCTCCCGGCTGCTGCGGATAACCGTCCGGCGGCGGTGGGTAACCCCCCTGCGGCGGTCCGGACTGGCCCGGTTGGCCCGGCGGGCCGGGCGGCATCGGAGGTACGGGCGGATAGCCCTGACCATCGCTCATGGGGGTCCCCCTGGGATCTCGGATTTCGCCCGCCGTCGGCGCGGCAGGCAGCAGGCGCGCGAACATGCTGCCATGTGCACCCGGAGGCCGCAGAGGTCAAGGGTGTCGTTTGTGGCGACATTCACCTGAATAAGTCTCCCGAGGCGCACAACGTTTCGATGACGCCAAGCGTCCGAGCCGTTCGGCCGCGTGACATCGCGTGGACACGATCGATGCGCGGAACCCGCCCCTCACAGCCTCCGAGGCACTAAAGTTGAGCGAGGAATACTCAAGCGATTTGACCCGTTGAACCGGGCAGTTCATGCTTGAGTGACAAGCGCTCAACTCTTCCCGTGGAGGAACCGAATCATGGCACGTGCGGTCGGTATCGACCTCGGTACGACGAACTCCGTCGTCAGCGTTCTGGAAGGCGGCGAGTCGACCGTCATCACCAACGCGGAGGGGTCGCGGACCACACCGTCCGTGGTTGCCTTCGCGAAGAACGGTGAAGTCCTGGTCGGCGAGGTGGCCAAGCGCCAGGCCGTCACCAACGTCGACCGGACCATCCGGTCCGTCAAGCGCCACATGGGGACCACCTGGTCCGTGGCGATCGACGACAAGAAGTACACCGCGCAGGAGATCAGCTCCCGCATCCTGATGAAGCTCAAGCGCGACGCCGAGGCCTACCTGGGCGAGAAGGTCACCGACGCGGTCATCACCGTGCCGGCGTACTTCAACGACGCCGAGCGCCAGGCCACGAAGGAGGCCGGCGAGATCGCCGGTCTGAACGTGCTGCGCATCGTCAACGAGCCCACCGCGGCCGCGTTGGCGTACGGCCTGGACAAGGCCGACGAGCAGACCATCCTCGTCTTCGACCTCGGCGGCGGCACGTTCGACGTGTCGCTCCTGGAGATCGGCGACGGCGTGGTCGAGGTCAAGGCCACCAACGGCGACAACCACCTCGGTGGCGACGACTGGGACCAGCGGGTCATGGACCACCTGGTCAAGCAGTTCCAGAACGCCCACGGCGTGGACCTGTCCAAGGACAAGATGGCCCTCCAGCGCCTGCGCGAGGCGGCGGAGAAGGCCAAGATCGAGCTGTCCTCCTCGATGGAGACCTCGATCAACCTGCCCTACATCACCGCGTCGGCCGAGGGCCCGCTGCACCTGGACGAGAAGCTCACCCGGGCCCAGTTCCAGCAGCTGACCCAGGACCTGCTCGACCGCACCAAGGTGCCGTTCCAGAAGGTCATCGAGGACGCGGGCATCCCGCTCTCGGCGATCGACCACATCGTCCTGGTCGGCGGCTCGACCCGGATGCCGGCCGTCGCCGACGTCGTGCGCGAGCTGACCGGCGGCAAGGAGCCCAACAAGGGCGTCAACCCGGACGAGGTCGTGGCCGTCGGCGCCGCGCTCCAGGCCGGTGTGCTCAAGGGCGAGGTCAAGGACGTCCTGCTGCTCGACGTCACCCCGCTGTCCCTCGGTATCGAGACCAAGGGCGGCATCATGACCAAGCTGATCGAGCGCAACACCACGATCCCGACCAAGCGTTCGGAGATCTTCACCACGGCCGAGGACAACCAGCCGTCGGTGCAGATCCAGGTGTTCCAGGGTGAGCGCGAGATCGCCGCGTACAACAAGAAGCTCGGCATGTTCGAGCTGACCGGCCTGCCGCCGGCCCCGCGCGGGCTGCCGCAGATCGAGGTCACCTTCGACATCGACGCCAACGGCATCGTGCACGTGTCCGCGAAGGACCTGGGCACGGGCAAGGAGCAGTCGATGACCATCACCGGCGGCTCGGGCCTGCCGAAGGACGACATCGACCGCATGATGCGCGAGGCCGAGGCGCACGCGGAGGAGGACCACCAGCGTCGCGAGGCCGCGGAGACCCGCAACCAGGCCGAGCAACTGGTGTACACCACCGAGAAGTTCATCAAGGACAACAGCGACAAGGTCCCGGCCGACGTGAAGACCGAGGTCGAGACGTCGCTGACCGAGCTGAAGGACGCGCTCAAGGGCGAGGACCTGGCCGCCATCCGCGACGCCGCGGAGAAGGTCAGCACCACGAGCCAGAAGCTGGGCACCGCGATGTACGCGAACGCCCAGCCGGGCACCGAGGGCGCGGCCGGCGCGGGTGACGCCTCCGCCAACACCGCCGACGACGACGTCGTGGACGCCGAGATCGTCGACGAGGACCGCAAGGGCGGTGCTGCGTGACCGAAGGGAACGGCTCGAACCACGGCGCCGTCCCGGGCGACGCCCAAGAAACCGAGTCGAAGCCGGAAACCGGGACCGCCGCCACTGCGGCGGCCCCGGCCCCCGGGGCGGCCGAACTCGCCGAGCTGCGCAACCAACTCGGCGAGCGCACGGCCGACCTGCAGCGGCTTCAGGCGGAGTACGCGAACTACCGCAAGCGGGTCGAGCGGGACCGCAACGTGGCGGGCGAGTCGGCCGCCATCAAGGTGCTGAGCGAACTGCTGCCGGTGCTCGACGACATCGGTCGGGCCCGGGACCACGGCGAACTGGCGGGCGGCTTCAAGTCGGTCGCCGAGTCGCTGGAGTCGATCGTGGCCAAGATGGGGCTGCAGAGCTTCGGTTCGAAGGGCGACCCGTTCGACCCGACGGTGCACGAGGCGCTGCTGCACTCGTACGCGACCGATGTCACCGAACCCACGTGTGTGGAGATCCTGCAGCCCGGTTATCAAGTGGGCGAGCGGATCATCCGTCCGGCACGGGTGGCGGTCGCGGAACCCACGGCGGAGGCCGAGGGCGGTCCGGAGGAGTCGGGCGAAGCGGCCGGCAGCTGAACCGTCACCGGGAACGAGACGACGAGAAGCGGAGAGGAGGGACGCCGATGCGCGGGTGGTGTGAATCCGGAAACGGGCGCTCGGAGCACGAGGGCACCCCGACCCGATCGGCGAGGGGCGCATGAGTACGAAGGACTACCTGGAGAAGGACTACTACAAGGTGCTCGGCGTCCCCAAGGACGCCGGCACCGCCGAGATCAAGAAGGCGTATCGCAAGCTCGCCGTCGAGTTCCACCCGGACAAGAACAAGGGTGACACGAAGGCCGAGGAGCGCTTCAAGGAGATCTCGGAGGCCTACGACGTACTGGCCGACGACAAGCGGCGCAAGGAATACGACGAGGCCCGGACCCTGTTCGGCAGCGGCGGCGGCTTTCGCGGCACCGGCGGCGGACAGTCCGGCACCGGCGGCTTCCCGTTCGACCTCGGCGACATCTTCGGCGGCCAGCAGGGCGGCGCGGGCAACACCGGCGGTCTGGGCGACATCTTCGGCGGCCTGTTCGGCGGCGGTCGCCAGACCGGGCGCCAGCAGCCCCGGCGCGGTACCGACGTGGAATCCGAGGTCACCCTCGGCTTCGCCGACGCGGTCGACGGCGCGACCGTGCCGATCCGGCTGACCAGTTCGGAACCGTGTCGGCACTGCAACGGCACGGGCGCGGCCGCGGGCACCACCCCGCGGATGTGCCCGACCTGCGCGGGCTCCGGCAACGTCAGCCGGCCGCAGGGCGGTTTCGGCTTCTCCGAGCCGTGCCGCGACTGCAAGGGCCGCGGGCTGCTCGTGGACGACCCGTGCATCGTGTGCAACGGCAGTGGCCGGGCCAAGAGTTCGCGCACGATGCAGGTCCGAATCCCGGCCGGGGTCCAGGACGGGCAGCGCATCCGGCTCAAGGGCAAGGGCGCGCCCGGCGAGCGCGGCGGCCCGGCCGGCGACCTGTACGTCGTGGTGCACGTCAAGGCCCACGCCGTCTTCGGACGCAAGGGCGACAACCTCACGGTCACCGTGCCGGTCACCTTCCCGGAGGCCGCGCTCGGGGCGGACGTCACCGTACCCACGCTCGGCGGCATCCCGGTCACGCTCAAGCTCCCCGCGGGCACGGGCAACGGCCGCACGCTGCGGGTGCGCGGACGCGGGGCGGCACGCAAGGACGGCACTCGGGGCGACCTCCTGGTCACCATCGAGGTGACGGTCCCTCAGCAGCTGAACGACAAGGCGCGCGAAGCGCTGGAGGCGTTCCGCGAGGCGACCGTCGCGCACGATCCCCGAGCCGATCTGTTGGACGCGGCGAAGGGGGCATGACATGCGACCGGGCGGCTTGGGCGGTGGAGGTATCGGCGGTGGGCACGGCTTCGAGATCGACGAGACCTCTCCGGTCTACGTGATCTCGGTCGCCGCCCAGCTGTCCGGCCTGCACCCGCAGACGTTGCGACAGTACGACCGCCTCGGCCTGGTCTCGCCGGACCGTACGGCGGGCCGGGGGCGGCGCTATTCCGCCCGCGACATCGTGCAGTTGCGCGAGGTGCAGCGGCTCTCCCAGGAGGCCGGCATCAACCTCGCCGGGATCAAGCGGATCCTGGAGCTGGAGAACCAGGTGCTCGCGCTGCGCATGCGCGTGGCCGAGATGGAGCACGCGCTGCACGAGGCGACGGACGCGAGCGCCCGGCGCGAGGCGGCCGTACACGCGTCCTACCGGCGCGATCTGGTCCCGGTCCGGCCGCAGGCCGGCACCGCGCTCGTGGTGTGGAAGCCGCGGCGCGGGCGTTCGGACTGACGGCCGCGACGACGTCGAGGAGGCGGTACGGCCCCGGCCGTGCCCCCTCCTCGCCGTTTTTTGTGCGGTCTCGGCGCTTCTTCGACGCAGCCTCGACGCTTCCTTGATGCGGCTCGCTACGCGTCAGTAGGGTCGCCGCATGAAGCCGAATCGTCGGGACGTCCTGAAGTACTCGGCCGCGAGCGCGGCACTGCTCGGAGTGGCCGCGTGCTCCGACGACGACAAGGACAAGCCCGACGGGAAGTCGAGCGACGCACCCAAGTCGGGCGCGCCCAAGCCGGCCGGCGCGGCCGGCACCACGCTGGAGCGCACCCTCGTGCTCGGCCCGCCCGGACCGGGCGGCTACCGCAAGATCGTTGCCGGACCCGGTGAACCACACCTGCTGCGCAGCGAGTTGATGCCCGGCGGCAGCTCGGGCGATAAGGCGAAGCGACGCTCCCTGGTCGCGTTCACCCAGTTGACCGACATCCACATCCAGGATTCGCAGTCGACCGCGCGCGTGGACTTCCTCGACCGGCACAGCGACAAGGACCAGCCGTTCGCCAAGCTGCTGCCCTTCCAGTCGGCGTACCGCCCGCAGGAGGTGCTGACCGCGCAGATCGCCGAGGCGATGGTGCAGTCGCTCAACCGGATCGGCAAGGGTCCGGCCCTGGGCGCGCCGCTGGCCTTCACGATCTGCACCGGCGACAACACCGACAACATCCAGTTCAACGAGCTGCGCTGGTACATCGACGTGCTCGACGGCGGCAAGAAGGTCACGCCCGACTCGGGCGATCGCAACAGGTACGAGGGCCCGATGGACGCGGTGGCGTACCACGAGCGCTACTGGCACCCCGACGGCACGCCGCCCGGGCAGAAGGACGACGTGCCGCGCGCCCAGTACGGCTATCCCACCGTGCCGGGCCTGCTGGACGCGTGCCGGCGGCCGTTCGAGGCGACCGGCCTGAAGACCCCCTGGTACAGCGCCTACGGCAACCACGACGGCCTGGTCCAGGGCAACCTGCCGGTCAGCGAACTGCTGGGCAAGGTCGCGGTCGGCGACGAGAAGGTGCTCGACATATCCCCCGGGCAGACCGTGGCCGCGCTGGCCCTCGGACTGCAGAGCGGCAAGCCCGACGCGCTGGCCGCGCTGCTGGCCGGCTCCAAGCGCAAGGTCACCGCCGACCCGGATCGTCGCCTCGTCGACCGCGCGGAGACGATCAAGGAGCACTTCAACACCACCGGCCTGCCCAAGGGCCACGGCTTCACCCAGCAGAACCTGGACACCAGGACCGCGTACTACACCTTCGACCAGGGCCCGGTGCGCTGCCTGGTCCTGGACACGGTGAACTCGTACGGCTCGGACTCGGGATGCCTGGACCCGACCCAGTTCGCCTGGCTGGAGGACCAGCTGGTCAAGGGCAGTTCGAGCCATCTCGACGAGCAGGGCAAGGTCGTCCAGGGCACCGGTCAGGACAAGCTGTTCGTGCTGTTCAGCCACCACACCATCGAGACGATGACCAACAAGACCGTGCCGGCCGGGGAGCCCGCGCGGATCCTGGGGCCGCAGGTGCAGGCGCTGCTGCTGCGGTTCCCGAACGTGGTGTTGTGGGTCAACGGGCACACCCACGACAACTACGTGAAGCCCTACCCGCGACCGGCGGGCAGCGCGGTCCCCGGCGGGTTCTGGGAGGTCAACACCGCGTCGCACATCGACTGGCCCTCCCAGTCGCGGATCGTGGAGATCGCCGACAACACGAACGGGACCCTGTCCATCTTCGGCACGATCATCGACTCGGCCGGCCCGGAATCACACGGCAACAAACTCGACTCCCCCCTGGCCCTGGCCGCCCTGGCCCGCGAACTCGCCGGCAACGACTGGCAGGAGCGAGACCGCCCCGACCCGAAGGTCGACGGCCGCCGAGGCCGCCTGGAGGACCGCAACGTGGAACTCCTGGTCCCGGCCCCGGCGTGGCTCAAGTAGCCGGAAGCACAACCCGCCGGACAGGCCGATCCCACCCCGGGGCCATCTCCGGCCCGAGCCGATTCCGGCCCTCTCCAACCCGAGCCGATTCCAGCCCGTCCGGCGTTTGAGGACAAGCAGGCCGCAGGCCGGCCGGCCCGGGCCCGGGCCGATCACAGCCCGTCCGGCGCATGAGGACCGGCAGGCCGGCCGCGTCGACCCACGCCGACGAGCGCCGTGGGCTCACCACACCACCGTCACCACTCGTGCGCAGCGCGACTTCGAGCGTTTGACGAGTTCGCCGTTGGGGCGGTCGCTGCCCGCGACCCAGGCCATCGCCTCGCCGGGGCTGCGCCCGCCCCGGCGTTGGCGCCTGGTCAGCCGCTCGTCGCGAACCCGGTCCGAGGCGTGTACGTACCAGACCTCGGTCATCAGGCAGTAGGCGTCGGCCCAGCCGGGCGCGTCCAGCGCCAGGTAGTTGCCCTCGGTCACCACGATCCGCGTCCCGGGCCGCACCACGTGCCGCGCGGCCACCGGCTCGTGCAACGTCCGGTCGTAATCGGGCACGTACACGTCCCGATCCACCTCCCGCACCACCCGCGCCAGCGTGGTCGCGTAGCCCCACACGTCGAACGTGTCCACCGCGCCCTTACGATGCAGCCGCCCGATCCGCTTGAGCTGCACGTTCGAGAGGTGGAAGCCGTCGAGCGGCACGTAGGCGGCGGTACCGGACCCGACCCGCTGCTCGATCGCGCGCACCAGCCGACCGGCGAGCGTGGACTTCCCGGCTCCCGGCGGACCGGCGAGACCGAGCACGACCCGATCGGCCCCGGGCGCCGCCGGAATGAGCCGTACCGCCTCATCCGCGAGCGCGTCGAGTGTTTCGAGAGCACCGGACACATCTGGCATGTCCGCAGTGTAAGCATCCCGGGCAAGGCATGGTTGAGTGGAATAGACTCAACTTAGTTGTGGTTGCGATAGTCAACGAACCGTTCGGGTGCGGTACACGCGCGGCACGGACGGGATGATGGCCGTGACAGCGCGTGCCCGAAGCGAAGGAGACGCACACCTCACATGGATGCACAGAAGCTCACCACCAAGGCCCAAGAGGCCCTTTCGGTCGCCATCCGCAAGGCTGCCGCGGCGGGACACCCCCAGGTGGAGCCCGCGCATCTGCTGCTCGCCCTGCTCGAACAGCCCGAGGGGATCGCCGTCCCGCTGCTCGGCGCCGCCGGTGTGGATGTGCCGCTGCTGAAGGTCGCGGTCGCCCAGATCGCGGATCGTATGCCGAGTGCGTCCGGCTCGACCGTGGCCGCTCCGCAGCTCGCCCGGGAGACGATGCTCGCGCTGGACGAGGCGGAGAAGCAGGCCGACAAGCTCGGCGACGCGTTCGTTTCCACCGAGCATGTCCTGGTCGGCCTCGCCTCCGGCCGCTCCGGCGCGGTCGCCGAGGCGCTGCGCGAGGCCGGGGCCACCCCGCAGGCACTGCTCGACTCCTTCAAGGCGGTGCGCGGCAGCACGCGGGTCACCTCGCAGGACCCGGAGAGCACCTACCAGGCCCTGGAGAAGTACGGCCGCGACCTGACCGAGGAGGCCCGAAACGGCAAGCTCGACCCGGTCATCGGCCGCGACTCGGAGATCCGCCGGGTGGTCCAGGTGTTGTCACGGCGGACCAAGAACAACCCGGTACTGATCGGTGAACCCGGCGTCGGCAAGACCGCCGTCGTGGAGGGCCTGGCCCGGCGGATCGTGGCCGGCGACGTACCCGAGTCGCTGCGCGACAAGCGGCTGATCGCGCTCGACCTGGGCGCGATGGTCGCGGGCGCGAAGTATCGCGGCGAGTTCGAGGAGCGGCTGAAGGCCGTCCTGAACGAGATCAAGTCCAGCGACGGCCAGGTCGTCACCTTCATCGACGAACTGCACACCGTGGTCGGCGCGGGCGCCACCGGCGACGGCTCGATGGACGCGGGCAACATGCTCAAGCCGATGCTCGCGCGCGGCGAGTTGCGCCTGGTCGGCGCGACCACGCTGGACGAGTACCGCAAGCACATCGAGAAGGACCCGGCCCTCGAGCGCCGGTTCCAGCAGGTGTTCGTGGGCGAGCCCAGCGTCGAGGACACGATCGCGATCCTGCGCGGGCTCAAGAGCCGCTACGAGGCGCACCACAAGGTGCAGATCGCCGACTCCGCGCTGGTGGCCGCGGCCACCCTGTCCGACCGCTACATCACCGCGCGCTTTTTGCCCGACAAGGCGATCGACCTGGTCGACGAGGCAGCGTCGCGGCTGCGGATGGAGATCGACTCCTCCCCCGTCGAGATCGACGAATTGCAGCGCTCGGTGGACCGGCTGCGGATGGAGGAGATGGCGCTCGCCAAGGAGACCGACGCGGCCAGCCGGGACCGGCTGGAGCGGCTGCGCAAGGACCTGGCCGACAAGCAGGAGCAGCTCAGCGGGCTGACCGCGCGCTGGCAGCAGGAGAAGGCCGGGCTGAACCGGGTCGGCGAGCTGAAGGAGCGCCTCGACGCGGCGCGCGGTGAGGCGGAGCGGGCCCAGCGCGACGGGGACTTCGAGACGGCGTCGAAGCTGATGTACGGGCAGATCCCGACCCTGGAGCGCGAGCTGGCCGAGGCCGCGGCGACCGAGGGCGATCGGGGCACCGACGGCACGGCGATGGTCAAGGAGGAGGTCGGCCCGGACGACGTGGCCGACGTGGTCTCGTCCTGGACCGGCATCCCGGCGGGGCGGCTGCTCGAGGGCGAGCGCGGCAAGCTGCTGCGGATGGAGGACGAGCTGGGCCGGCGGCTGATCGGGCAGCAGGCGGCGGTGACGACGGTGTCCGACGCGGTCCGCCGGGCCCGGTCCGGCATCGCCGACCCGGACCGCCCGACCGGCTCGTTCCTGTTCCTGGGCCCGACCGGCGTGGGCAAGACCGAGCTGGCCAAGTCGCTGGCCGACTTCCTCTTCGACGACGAGCGCGCGATGGTGCGCATCGACATGTCGGAGTACGCGGAGAAGCACTCGGTCGCGCGCCTGGTCGGCGCGCCGCCCGGCTACGTGGGCTACGAGGAGGGCGGCCAGCTGACCGAGGCGGTGCGCCGGCGGCCGTACTCGGTGGTGCTGCTCGACGAGGTGGAGAAGGCGCACCCCGAGGTCTTCGACGTACTGCTCCAGGTGCTCGACGACGGGCGGTTGACCGACGGCCAGGGCCGCACGGTGGACTTCCGCAACGTGGTGCTGATCCTGACCTCGAACCTGGGATCGCAGTATCTGGTGGATCCCATGCTCTCGCCGGAGCGGCAGCGCGAGATGGTGATGGAGGTGGTCCGCAATTCGTTCAAGCCGGAGTTCCTGAACCGGCTCGACGACATCGTGCTCTTCGACGCGCTCGGCACGAACGAGTTGGCGCACATCGTCGGCCTCCAGGTGGATCGGCTCGGCGCCCGGCTCAAGGACCGGCGGATCACCCTGACGGTGACCGACGCGGCGCGCGATTGGCTCGCGCTGACCGGCTACGACCCGGCGTACGGCGCCCGGCCGCTGCGCCGACTGATCCAGACCGCGATCGGCGACAAGCTCGCGCGCGCCCTGTTGGCGGGCGAGGTGGGCGACGGCGACACGGTTTTGGTCGATCTCGACGAAGCCGGCGACACGCTGGTCGTGCAACCTCGGAAGCAGGCCGTCAAGACACTGTGATCGGCCGCCTCGGCGGTCGGTGGACGCGGGCGAAACACACGGCGCCGGGACCTCTTGCGGGTCCCGGCGCCGTGGCATGGCAGCATGCATGTGTACAGATCTGACGGTGCGTCACACAACTGGCGAGCCGGATGGATCGGTGCGCCGCGTTCGGATCGGCTCGGGAGCCGGTCCGGAGTGGAGTGTGGGGTCCGACAAGATCGTCCGGCGTGGGATAAAGCGGGCAAAACCTGCGAAGCCGATAGCGTCCGGCGTGACAGATATCATCGACGCAGTGGTTAAGTTACCAGTGGGTAAGATGCCCGCACGGCCGTACGCTGTCGGCCGATACACGCCCCGGAAGGGACGTCCCACCGGAGGAGCCGAACGCCCATGCAGCTCGCAGCGATCGTGATCTCGCTGTTCATCAGCGTGATCGGGTTCGCCCTACTCGGGCGCACCGCCGCATACATCTACTCGTTCGTCAAACTCGGACAGCCCGTCCGCGGCCGGACCAATGCGGCCGGCAAGCGTCTGGGCACGATGCTGACCGAGACCGTCGGGCACACCCGGATGCTCCGTTGGGGCATCGTCGGCGCCGCGCACTGGTTCGTCATGGTCGGCTTCGGCGCGCTCATCCTGACCCTGGTCAACGCGTACGGGCAGCTCTTTACGCCCGAGTTCGCGCTGTGGGGGCTCGGCCACTGGGACCCGTTCGAGGTCTTCACCGAGTTCATGGGCCTGATGACCGTGCTCGGCATCCTGGTGCTGATCGTGATCCGCCAGCTCAGCCACCCGCGACGTGCGGGCCGCAAGAGCCGGTTCGGCGGGTCCAACTTCGGCCAGGCGTACTTCGTCGAGTTCGTGGTCGGTTCGGTCGGCGTGTGCATCATGCTGCTGCGCGGGCTGGAGGGCGCGCTCGCGGGGGTGGACTCGTACGAGCCCGGCTACTGGGTCAGCTACCCGCTGGTCTCCGCGTTCGGCGGCCTCTCCGAGAACTCGCTGGAGAACCTGGTCTACCTGGTCGCCACGATCAAGATCGTCATCTCGATGACGTGGGCGATCACCATCGGCCTCACCCCCACCATGGGTGTCGCCTGGCACCGGTTCCTGGCGTTCTTCAACATCTACTTCAAGCGCAACGCCGACGGCACGGTCGCGCTGGGCGCGCTGCAGCCGATGACCTCCGGCGGCGAGCCGATCGACTTCGAGGACCCCGCCGACGACGCGGTGTTCGGCGTCAGTCAGGTCGAGCACTTCTCCTGGAAGGGCCTGCTCGACTTCTCCACCTGCACCGAATGCGGTCGGTGCCAGTCGCAGTGCCCCGCGTGGAACACCGGCAAGCCGCTGTCCCCGAAGCTGCTGATCATGTCGCTGCGCGAACACGCCTACGCCAAGGCGCCGTACCTGCTCGCGGGCGGCGGCAAGGACGAAGAGGGCAACGAGAAGGCCACGCCCGAGCAGCTGGCCAAGGTCCCGGCGGCGGCGCTGGCCGAGGCCGAGCGGCCGCTGATCGGCACCGCGGAGGAGAACGGGGTCATCGACCCCGACGTGTTGTGGTCGTGCACCACGTGCGGCGCGTGCGTCGAGCAGTGCCCGGTCGACATCGAGCACGTGGACCACATCGTCGACATGCGCCGCTACCAGGTGCTGATCGAGAGCGCGTTCCCGTCGGAGGCGGCGACGATGCTCAAGGGCCTGGAGAACAAGGGCAACCCGTGGGGCGTGGCCACCAAGGCCCGGCTCGACTGGGTCAAGGAGCTGAAGAAGACCACCGGCATCGAGGTCCCGATCGTCGGGCAGGACATCGAGCCCGCCGAGCTGGAGTACCTGTACTGGGTCGGCTGCGCGGGCGCGCTGGCGGACGGTCCGAAGAAGACCACCAAGGCGTTCGCCGAGCTGCTCGACATCGCGGGCGTCAAGTACGGGATCCTCGGCAAGGAGGAATCCTGCACGGGCGACTCGGCGCGCCGGCTCGGCTCCGAGGTGGTCTTCCAGATGCTCGCGGCGCAGAACGTCGAGACGCTGAACGCGGCCCTCGAGGACGCGCCGAAGAAGCGCATCGTCACCACCTGCCCGCACTGCTTCAACACGCTGGCGAACGAATACCCGCAGCTGGACGGGCACTTCGAGGTCATTCACCACACCCAGCTGCTCCAGCACCTGATCGACGAGGGCCGGCTGCTGCCGGTCGGGCCGGTCGACGGCCTGGTGACGTACCACGACCCGTGCTACCTCGGTCGGCACAACAAGGTCTACACGCCCCCGCGCGAGATCATCGCGAGGGTGCCGGGCCTGCGGAACGAGGAGATGCACCGGCACAAGGAGCGCGGCTTCTGCTGCGGCGCCGGCGGTGCGCGCATGTGGATGGAGGAGCGCATCGGCAAGCGCATCAACAACGAACGCATGGACGAGGCGCTCTCGCTCAAGCCGGACATCGTCTCCACCGCGTGCCCGTTCTGCCTGGTGATGTTCACCGACTCGATCAACGCCAAGAAGCAGGCGGGCGAGGCGAAGGAGGAGCTGCAGGTGGTCGACGTGGCGCAGCTGCTGCTCCAGTCGGTCAAGCTGCCGGAGCCGCCGGCCGAGGAGGGGGTCCTGGAGGACGCGGGGGCCAAGTAGCTATTTCGGGGCGCGCTTCGGCGCGCTCGGTGTGCGGCGAGCGCCGTCGGTTCCCTCGGGGCCGGCGGCGTTCGGTTTTGTGCCCGAATTACCACCGTCCCGCGACGACGGAGGGGGGTGTGGTGCCGGTACCGTCAGGGGTGTGACTGGCAATGGACCCTACGACCCGTACCGGCAACAGCCCCCGCCTGCCGGCCAGGGTTACCCACCACCTCAGTACGGCGGGGCTTACGGCGATGGGTACGGGGGGCAGCAGGGGCAGCCTGGGTACGGGCAGCCTGGGCAGCAGGGGCAGCCCGGGTACGGGCAGCCGGGGCAGCAGGGGTATGGGCAGCCGGTTCCGCCGCCTCCGCCGCCGTCGCCGCAGGGTGGGCAGGGCGGGTCGGGGGACTCGGGTTATGGGCCGCTGTCGTTGCCCGACGAGACGAGTCTGTACATCTACGGCGCGCCGCCGGAGGAGTACACGACGGTGACGCCGTCGGTGCCGCCTCCGCAGCCGCAGCAGTACCAGCCGCCGCCGTACGGTGGGCCGCCGAGGTACCTGCACTGGAAAGAGGTGCTGAGCGGCCTCGTGTTGCGGCCGCTGCGGACCATGAACGAGGCGCGCGACCAGGCCGTGTGGTGGCCGGCGCTGATCATGTCCGCGCTCGGCGGTGTGCTCGCGGTGCTGGCCAACGACGCGTCGCGCAAGGAGATCGTGCACTCGACGCTGAGCACGAGCGTGCCGGCGCTGGGCATCGTCGTGGTCATGGTGCCGGCGTTCTGCGCGCTGCTCGGCCTGGTCTCACACGCCCTGGCCACCCAGTTCGGCGGCAACGGCTCGCCGACGCCGTTCATCACGCTGTCGATGATCGTGGTCTGGATCGCGGACGCGCCGCGCCTGGTGGTCGCGATGTTCGCGCCGGACAAGAACTCGATCGTGACCGGCGTCGGGCTGCTCTCGTTCGTGCTGACGGCGTGGATGTTGACGACGTTGATGATGCGTGTGCACGAGCTGGCGTGGCCGCGTGCGCTCGGGTGTGTGGCGGTCGAGTTGATTGCGCTGTTGTTGGTGTTGAAGCTGCCGTTGACGTCGTGACGTCGTGACGTCGGGGGGGGTCGGGGGCGTCGGGGGCGTCGTCGCTTCGTTGCTTCGCGACCTCGTGAACCGGGTTCGGGGCGGGTGCGGGGGCTGACGCCTGGTCAGGCCGGCGGCGAAGCGTGCCGGCAGTGGACCAAGCGGACCGCAAGCGGCACGGTCGAGCCGCGTTGCGGATCTGTTCGGGGGCCGTTTCGGGCGGTGTACTCGTAGGAGTACCGGGAGTACACCTGCCGGACCACGACACTTCGTCGTGGTCCGGTCGCGAGGAACGGAACGGACATGCTTGTGCGGCAACGCACCCGGGCTGCGCTCCAGGCCGCCGCCCTCTTCTACGTCGTGGATCGGGGTTGGCCCGTGCTGCCCGGTGCCTACGTCGAGGACGGCCGATGTTCATGCGGCGACACCGAATGCCCCGACCCGGGGGCGCACCCCGCCGCCGAACCGGGGTTGACCCGGGCCACCCGGTCGACGGACGACGTGTGGGAGTGGTGGAGCGGCAAGCCGTACACCGTCCTGCTGGCGAGCGGGCTGGAGTTCGACGTGCTGGACGCGCCGGCGCAGGTCGGCTACGCGGCGATCCGCCAGTTGGAGGTGGTCGGATTGCCGCTGGGGCCGGTGTTGCAGCTGCCGGGCGAGCGGTTGTTGTTCCTGGTCGATCCGGGCGCGCGCAACCTGTACTGGTACACGGTGGACCACAACGACACGGCCCGGTTCGACGTCCGGCACCACGCGGTCGGCCACTTCGTACCGGCACCGCCCTCGTCCACGGCGTGCGGGGGGCGGACCCGGTGGGCGGTGCCGCCGGACCCGATCGAGCGGGGGCTGCCGGGGGCGGTGGACGTGCTCGGGGCGTTGATGCGGTTCAGCACGCAGGCGCGGTGACGCGGGCGGAAGTCGTCCCGCACCGCTCGTCGCTCAGGCGTCGAGGATCTGGCCCTGGCGGGTGACCACGGGCGGCTCGACGGACCACGGGAAGTTGATCCAGTCGTCGGTGTGCTTCCACACGTATTCGCACTTCACCAGCGACTGCGGCTTCTCGTACACCACGGCGCAGCGCACCTCGGCCACGTTGCCCTCGCAGAAGTCGCGGACCAGGAGCAGCGTCTTGCCGGTGTCGGCGACGTCGTCCGCGATGAGCACCTTCTTGTTCGAGAAGTCCACCACGTCGGGCACCGGCGCGAGCATGACCGGCATGTCCAGCGTGGTGCCGATCCCCGTGTAGAACTCGACGTTGACCAGGTGCAGGTTCTTGACGTCCAGCGCGTACGCGAGCGCGCCGGCCGCGAACACGCCGCCGCGGGCGATCGACAGGATGATGTCGGGCTCGTACCCGTCCGCCGCGACCTGCATGGCCAGCTCGCGCGTGGCCTGGCCGAAGAGCGGCCAGGTGAGGTTTTCGCGCACGTCACTCATGTCCGGGGATGCCTATCTTCTGTTCGGGGGCGTCGGTCGCGGGGGTGCGGGCCGGAGTCGGGACCGGAGTCGAGGTCGGGATCGGGGTCGGATCGTCCTTGACGGTCGTCCCGGGCCACCCTCGCTCCCTTCCCCTCCTAATCGCGGACGTTCGTGCGGTGGAAGTCCTTGAACGACCGTGAGGGGGTCGGCCCGCGCTGTCCCTGATAGCGCGACCCGTACACGGAGGACCCATACGGGAACTCGGCCGGCGACGACAGCCGGAACATGCACAGTTGGCCGATCTTCATCCCCGGCCACAACTTGATCGGCAGGGTCGCGACGTTGGACAACTCCAGCGTCACATGCCCGGAGAAGCCCGGGTCGATGAACCCGGCGGTCGAGTGCGTCAGCAACCCGAGCCGCCCCAACGAACTCTTCCCCTCCAGCCGCGACGCGACATCGTCCGGCAGGGACACGACCTCGTAGGTCGAACCGAGCGCGAACTCGCCCGGGTGCAGAATGAACGGTTCGCCCTCCGGCGGCTCGATCATCCGCGTGAGGTCGGGCTGCTCGACGGCGGGGTCGATGTGCGGGTACTTGTGGTTCTCGAAGACCCGAAAGAACCGGTCGAGTCGAACGTCCACACTCGACGGCTGAACCATGGCCGGCTCGTAGGGATCGATCCGAACCCGACCGCAGTCGATCTCCGCGCGAATGTCCTTGTCCGATAGAAGCACGGGCAAAGCGTAATCGCAGCCACCCGGATCCACCCAAACGCTCCCGCACCCACCGCCGGAACGATGCTGCGACCACACGCGGCCATCCGGTAGAGTGACGGTGCAGCGCTCCAAGGAGCCCTGTGTTGCGGGCGTAGTTTAATGGTAGAACATGAGCTTCCCAAGCTTAGAACGCGAGTTCGATTCTCGTCGCCCGCTCATTTAATGAAGGCCCAGGTCACGGACATGATCCGAGACCTGGGCCTTCGTCGTTTCCGGGGCTCCTACGCCTCGCGTGCCAGATCCGTGCCAGATTGGCGATGATCTTGGGGCCGAGACTTCTTGATCCGCTTCGCGATCGAGTCCGCGATGGCTTGGTCCCGGCCGGCGCGGGCGTGCTGGTAGATCAGGGCCGCGCGGGAGGTCGACTGGCCCATGCGATCCATCAGCTCCCGGAGCGTGGCGCCGGTCTCGGCGGCGAGGACGTTCCCGGTGTGGCGCAGGTCGTGGAAGTGGAGATCGGTCACGCCGAGGTGCCGGGTCCCGCATCGCCACACCCGGGTGAAGTTGCACCGGCGGAGAGCGGCGCCCTTCGGGCCGACGAAGAGCAAGCCGTCGTCCTCCTTCTCGGCGAACCACTCCACGTGCCGACGGAGATCAAGCAGGATCGGCGCGGGGATGGTGACGGTTCGCTTGCCGGCGGCCGACTTCGGCGGACCGGTGACGCGCTTGCCGTTGCTCATCTCGATGGCGGAGACGTCGATGCGGATGGTGCCGGCGTCGAGGTCTACGTGATCGCGCCGGAGGGCAGCGAGTTCGCCCCAGCGCAGCGAGCCGAAGGCGGCGAGGAGGACGAGGGCCCGGTAGCGAGGGCCGACACCGTCCGCGAGCGTGAAGACCTGTTCGAGGGTGAGGATCGGGCGTTCCGGAGCTTTCTCGTCGCCGCCGCCCTTGATGCGGCAGGGGTTGCGGCGGATCAGGCCGTCGTCCACGGCGGTGTTCATGATCGCGCGCATGAGTCGGTACGACTTGGCGGTGGTCGACAGGCCAAGGCCGCCTTCCAGGCGCATGGCACGCCAGCGGCGCACGTCGGCCTCCTTGATCGCCGGGATGGCTGCGTCGCCGAACGTGGGCTTGAGGTGGAGACGAAGCAGAATGCTGTACAGCTCGCGCGTGCGCGGGCGGAGGTTCGGCCGCTCCTTGATCCAGGCCGTGGCGTAGGTGCCGAAGACCATGTCACCGCGTGGGTCGATCCAGTCGCCGCGGCGCATCTCCGACTCGGTGTCGGTCAGCCACTCTTCGGCGGCCGTCTTGGTGGCGAAGGTCTTGTCAGCCGTCCGCAGTTGGCCGTCCGGCCCGGGGTATCGCGCCTGCCACTTCTTGGACGGAAGTTGGCGGACCGCCCCGAAACGACGGCGCCGTCCCTTGCTGTTGGCCATCAGGCTGCCTTTCCGCATGTCCGGCTGGGCTCGACAAGTCCAGCGCGAATGAAGGCGTCGACCGCGTCCTGTGGAATTCGAACGTGGCGGCCGATCCGAATGAAGGTGATGCGTCGCTCTGCGATGAGGCGACGGACGAAGCGCTCGCCGACGTTGAGCCGGTCGGCGGCTTGGGGGACGGTCAGGAGCCGTCCGGGAGTGCTCTTCTCGCTCACGGGAGCAAGTCCCCTCGCAGGTCTGGACTGGTCAGGTCGCGTCCTGTTGGGCCCGTCTGCGTGGGGACCTCGGCTGGTTGTCTCGACACCGTTGGGCGTTTGGTCGGTGCGAGCCGGCCTGTGGCGGCCGTTGCCGAATATCGGTCGGGTGGTGCGGTGGTCCGGCCGGGTGCGCGGGGAGCGCGCTACGCACCCGACCGGGGTATGTGAGGTCAGGCCGCTTCGTCGTGCGCGGCGAGGTGATCCAGTTCGGCACAGAGGCCGTTGGCGAGGAGCGTGGCCAGGCGGTGGACTGCGTCGGCAGGGACGGGGCCGAGGTTGACCAGGCCGTCACCGTGGACGTTCACTTCCGCCTTGAGTGCTCCGAAACCGATGTTCAGGTCAGCTGTTGTGAGGCGTGTGGCGAGTTCGGTCGTGGCGTTGTTCGCCTTGCTCCAGCCACGAACGTAGGGGATGCCGGCGTGCAGAACCTCGGCATGTGGCGCGCAGGTTCGCGCGTTGTCGGCGGCAGGACGCATGGCGATACCTCCTTGTCAGGTGGGGTTCTTCTCGGCTGCGGCGAGAAGTTCGGCGAGCCGGGTGGCGGCTTCCGGTGTGGTGCGGCCGAGTTCGACGAACCCGTGGCCGAAGGCGTTGACGTCGGCCCGGAGATAGGGGAAGTGCTCGGCGAGGCTGGCGGCGATCAGAACATCCCGCAGAGCGGCGACGGCGGTTCGCGCTTCGTACCAAGCCGTGGTGTCGATGGGCGACCAGGAAGCCGCGTCCGGATCACTCATCGCCCGTGCCCTCGGCTGCGGCAGTCAGGTTGCGCAGCGCGATGAGGAGATGGACGGTGAGCACCGCGACCGCGTCGCGATCGAGGGTGGATTCCTCCGTGGGCTTGCTGAGCCACTGGTAGCGATCTCCGGCTTCGGCATCTCGGCCGGGGACCACCAGATACCCGCCTGTCGAGAGGTAGCGGTACGGCACATCCCCTCGCAGAACCGTCAACGCGCCCGCGAAGAAGGGCTCCCCGACCGGCGCGATGAGGAAGGCGACCTTCCGCGCCTGGTGGTCGATGACGGACGGCGGGGCCAGGGAACCGAGACGCCGATACCAGTCGACCGCTTCGATGCCCAGCCGGTCCGCCACGATGACCGCGTCCACGACGTGGCCGGTCGCCCACAGCCGAGGCGCCCGGGGGTGTCCGGTCCCGGCAGAGGTGCCAAGGGCTGCGAGCAGCCAGCCACCGGCGGATTCACTCGCCTGATGAAGCGTCATGTTCATCTCCCGAAGCCCGCCGGTCGTTCCGCCGGGCATCACCACGATGCGACGGCGGCACCGGTCCGAGGCAGACGGCAAGGGATGACAAGGGGTGACACGGCGTGTCACCTAAGCGCGCGTCAGCAAGATCAACTCACTGCGATTCTTTGACGACGCTTCGTGTGCGCGAGCATGATGGCTTGATCTGGCTCCGCTTCCGGGGAGGCAATTCGTGGTGTCGACCACCACGCCGTATCAAGCCGATCTCCTACGCGCGGCCCGAACTCACCTCGGCTGGAAGAAGCCCCGTCTCGTCTACGCCCTCCGCCAGGCCGCCGCGCAGGAGGGTCGCTCTCTCCCGACCGACACATCACTCCTGCGAAGCATCGCCCGCTGGGAGAACGGCCAGACCTACCCCGCCGACTACGTCGAGCTGCTGGTGAAGGTCTACGGCCAGCCGGCACACCGACTCGGGTTGGGCAACGCCCCGGCCGCTCCGGAGACCCCGGGCACGGTCTACCCCAGCACTCCCACGGACGGCATCGAAGCACTTGCAGCGCTGTGGCGTGCCGATCTCGCGCCTGGTAACGACATGCAAGCGCTGACCCCGGACCCGACCGCCTGGAACGCGGCGCCGCTCGCGTGGCTCGTTTCCGGGCAGCAAGAGCAGTTGCCGAATTCACGAACCCGCACCCAGATCGGGATGTCAGACGTCGAAGCCGTCCGTGCAACGGTCGACGTTTACGCCGACTTGGACAACCGCTTCGGGGGAGGGCACGGCCGCCGAGCATTGATCCAATACCTGGACAGCGATGTCGCCGAATTGCTGACCGCGCGCAGCACAGAGCCCGTGGGCCGCGCCCTGTTCGGCACGGTCGCCGAAGCCACGCTCCTCGCCGGGTGGATGAGCTACGACAGCGGGCACCACGGCTTGGCCCAGCGCTACTTCATCCAGGCCCTCCGCCTGGCCCAGGCCGCCGCAGATCGCCGTCTCGCAGGAAGCGTCCTCTCCGCGATGAGCCATCAGGCCACCTACCTCGGCCGCTTCACCGAGGCAGCCAACTTGGCCCGCGCCGCCCAGCTCGGTACAACAGGCCACGCAACGCCGACCCTGACCGCGCAGTTCCTCGCGATGGAGGCCCGAGCACTCTCCCGCGTCGGCGACCACGCCGGATGCAACACGGCCTTGACCCGGGCAACGACGATCTTCGAACGCACCAACCCGGGTGAAGACCCGGAGTGGATCGGCTACTTCGACCAGGCGGAGCTGTCCGCCGAGCTGGGCCACTGCTTCCGCGACATGCACCAGGCCCAGCAAGCCACCACATACGCGGAACTGTGTCTCGGCGGCACGGACGGCCGCTACGTCCGCAGCGACTTCTTCGCGACCATGGTCCTGGCGGAAGCCCACCTGACGGCCGGAGAACCCGAACTCGCCTGCCGCAGCGCCCTCACAGCACTGAAACTCGGGCGGCAGCTCAAGTCCGCCCGATGTATGACGTATCTGTCGGAATTCCGCACGAAGTTGGCGGGGTTCGCAACCTCAGCTCCCGTTGCCGAATTCCTGGAGGAGGCCGAGGGCCACCGCCTGTGGCAGCAGACCACGAGTTGATCCGGCCTCAGAACGGCTTCCACCCGTGCCGGTCGGCACCGGACCGCAGGTCCGACATGCGCCGCTCGACCTCCGCCGTCACCGCAGCGTCGCCAGCCATGTTCTGCGTCAGCCACACAGTCATCATCAACTCACGCATGTCGGCCAGCACCGGATAGCCGTACCAGTTCATGACGTCGAACCCGTACGCGTGCACGAACGCCTCGTACTCGGCCCGGGTGTGCCACCCGTACCGCTCGTAGTACATCGCAGTCAGCACCATGTCCCACTCACGCGGCCCGAGCGCGAAGCCGTCCAGGTCGATCAGCACCGCCCGCCCGGCATCGTCGAGAAGCGCGTTCCCAACGTTCGCGTCCCCGTGTACGAGCCCAAACGGAAGCACGAACTCCAGAGCGTCATACCGCTTCCGAAGCTCCTCCGCCCGCTGCCGAAGAAACCCACGGTCCTCATCGCCCAACGCCACCGCGGCGTCGATCCGCCCCCAGGTCGCCGCCAACGGCTCCAGATGCGGCAGCCCCAGCGACTCCGGCTCCTCCAACCAGTGCAACCGCCGCAGCAGCTCCGCCAACGCGACCACACCCGCGAACCGCTCCTTCTCGGCAACAAGCTCCCAGAAGGTCACCACCCGCCCATCAACCACGAGCGGCTGCCGTATCCGCGACATGACCCGCACCGCCGGGAACCCCACCTCGGCAAGCCACCGAGCAGCAGCCACGATCCGCTCATGCTCATCGATTCGGTCCGCCGACCGAGCCACCCGCACGACAACCGGATCGCCCAACCGAAAAACAGCGTTCTCCCCAAGCCGCAGCAGAGACGCCCCCTCGGCACTCAGCCCGGCCACAGCACATGCCGAGCCCAACACCTCCCGAGCATGCTCCGCAGTGAACGCCCCACCGGCCCCAGACACCCCGCCATCCGCCATACCGCGAAGCTACCCGCATCCCGTGCCCTGTCGACCCGCCAACAGCACCCAATCGACCATTGCCGAATTTGGCTCTACTGGATCAAGAGCGCCGCGCTTTGCGCACCGCTCGCGTGGGTTGGTGGGGCCGCACCGGGCGTGCGGCGTGGACGCCGGTCCCGGCGCGGCCCCACCAACCCACGCCTCAAGGGCGTGACACCAGCCAACTAGCTCAACTGATGCAAATCAGCTGTCGACATCTGAACTCATTGCATTAGAAGCATTTTGAGACATGGGCCATTCCCGGATTCCCCAACGCAAGTCTTCGACGAGCGCGTCAAATTCCTTATCCGTACTCAGAGAGAACACGCTCTCGGCCTCCAGAAGGCGCCATGTCGCCCACGTAATTGAATCCTGCATACTTCTCAAGAATCCACTTTCATCGATTTCTTTCGCCTCGCCCCCATGGGCAATTTTGCTTCGGGCGTTGTAATTTTCCTGATAATCCTTAGCACGTCCGGCGCGTTTAGTAGGATCAGATTCCAAGAGCGCGTATCTTTCTTTCATGGCGCGCCCAGGAAGCCCGCCCGTTGATCCGATCAGGGAATCTAGAGCAACCCCAGCAGCAAGTGTGGCGTCATCCGTCGCCGCAGCCCAGTAGCTATCAGCAAACCATCTGGCAGCCACTTGGACCCTGCGCCTGATTGCCGTGTCGCCAGATAGGGATCTCTCAATTGCCTCCCGCAGTACTGGATCTTGCAGAATTTCCTTTAGCGGGATCGGGTCTTCACCCAGCCATTCCACGACCGAAAATGGTCCAATAGCACTCAGAACCAGAGGTTTGGAGTAAAGTTCATGGGCATCACCCGAAGTTCTTAGGCTTTCCGCAAGGGCGGCACGATCCAACGAGATTCCCCGAACTCCCGGCCTATTAGTACTACCACGCAACGACCACAATTGCCGCTCCTGTTTGTCAGTAACCAGCAAGATCGAAAGATCGATCAAAAGCTCCAAGGTACGGCTTGCTTGCGCTCTCGCCAATGACGACTGCCCCGGCACCAAGACGGCAAAGCCAACTGCCGGGCTTCTGTAATCTAGCGCACGGATGTAATCTGCTACATTCACATTTCCGCTGGCTGCCCTACCTCCCAATTGCGAAACAGCTACACCAAACTCGTCCCCCAGAAGGCCGATCACCGCTCTCTTACCTACTCGAAGAGGTTCCCCTTCCCAATTAAGATTCGATACTGGAAATACCACCAGCGACGGCTTGGAGTCCATAATCAAACGAACTTTGGCAGCAATATTGGCTTCCGTAGCGTCGATGGTGGAAATGAAAGCAATGAGGGAACCCACTATGCTCCAGAGTTCCTCACGGTCCCAGCGGTCTCGAACTCGTTGCTGCTTGATAAGCAGTTCGTACACTTCCTCAAGTTTTTCGACCCCCTCCCTAGATAGACATACGGGACCGCCGGGGGATGATAGCGCTGCTCCCGCAGACCTGCGGTAGGCCTCTGCCGACCATCCGTAGTCCCAAGGCTGTGCATCGGGCGCCGGTTCTGCCTCGGCCGCAGCCGCTGCAACCAATTGAGTAACTTGCTCAAGAAGTCGATCCATACGATCCATCTTGACAGCAGGCACCTTCCGAGTCTTCCTGTTTGATACGTGGAAACGAAATCACGAGGAGGAGTCCGCTGACTGCTGTACATCGTCTCGTATCACGAGTTCGCAGCTGCGCTGCGAGCCGGCTGGGGGCCGGCGACGCGACCTTTGGCCGCGACCGGGGCGCGCTCGTTGCGTAGGACACCCGTTGGTGCTGGGCTTTCGGGGGTCGGGCCGCGGTTGCCGAGCAGCTGGGTTGTTGGTCGGGTTGCGTGACCCGCGCGCATAAACCACGGCATGCCACCCGGTCCCCGGCATGCCGTGGACCGGGTGCGTGGGTTGGGTTTTGGGGGCAGCCGACTGGTTGTGCAGCATGCGTGTAATGATCTTGGAATTGGGTGGGCCTCGGCGCGGTTCACGTGCTGGTCAGGGCGCGGTTTTGGGAATGGGCTCACACCCGCTCCGGAGCCGGTTGTGCTTCGTCGGTCCCGGCGCTGAGTGGGCGGAGCCCCAGGCACTTGAGCACTTGCCGCTTGGCGAGCGTCGGGACTTGCAATAGAAGCGTAGGCATCGTCGTTCTCTTCGCGTAGCGTGCGACGATGCCGGTCTCTCAGCCCCAGGAAGCATCCGTTCACGCCGCTGCTCTCGTCAGTCCGGATCACCTTTGGTCAGCATCCGAGATCCTGGTGCGCCCCAGCCCGGTTCCGTCCACCTCGGGTGTCTACGGGTGGCATTTCGAGACGTCTCCAGATCCGGCTCTGTCCTCGGGACGGATGCTCTACGTGGGCATCGCCCCGCGGCACATGGCCAATCGGACGAGCGCTCAGAACTTGCGCAAGAGAGTGCGCTACCACTTCCGCGGCAACGCGGCGGGCTCCACGCTGCGGCTCACCTTGGGCTGCCTTCTTGGCTTGGAACTGCGACGAGTTGGCAGCGGGAAACGCTTCACCTTCGGCAAGACCGGAGAGAGCACGCTCAGCACGTGGATGGCTGAGCACGCCCGTGTGTGCTGGCTGGAACACCCGGAGCCGTGGGCTCTGGAATCCAGCCTCATCGACCAGCTCGATCTGCCCCTCAATCTCGACCAGAACCGACACAATAGCTTCCACGCACGACTCTCGGAGCTACGTGCCCAGGCACGTCAGCGAGCGCGCGACCTGCCCATCTGCGAGTAGCGGCGCAAGCCCTGAAGGAGCACGGGACTACCAGCGCTCACGGAGCAATCCGCCAAGCACGCCGACGCGCTCCCACGGGGTTACGGCGTGCGACAGCTTGAACAGACTTGCGTTCAGAGCGGATTGTCGTGCCAGATGCGTGCCAGAACAGGCGGAGACTCCCGGTCGTCACGGGGTATTGGCAGTCAATCGAGCCGTGGGTGCCAGCCGGGACACTGGCTGGTCACAGGGCATTCCCGTATGCCGAGGGAACGGCGCTTCCCAAGCTTAGAACGCGAGTTCGATTCTCGTCGCCCGCTCGTGTAGCGAAGGCCCAGGTCACGGACAGGATCCGTGACCTGGGCCTTCGTCGTTTGCGGATCCGCTACATCGGGCCGCGTCCTTCGGCGGTGGATGTTGTGTGGTTCGCCGGCATCAGGCGTGGGGTGGGGCTTTGGGCCGGGACGGGGTGCAGGCCCGGGGTGCGGGTGGCGTGTCGTCCCGGCGGTGTTGTGTGTTGTGGCGCTGCCGGATGGGTGTGTCGGTTGGGAGGGCGGGTCAGGGCTGCTTGATGGCGGAGATGTCGAACTCCAGGACGACCTTGTCGCCTACGAGGACGCCGCCGCCTTCCAGGGCCGCGTTCCATTTCACGCCGAATTCCTTGCGGGAGATGGTCACGGATCCCTCCAGGCCGACGCGGAGGTTGCCGTAGGGGTCGACCGCGTTGCCCGTGTACTCGAAGTCGATGGTCAGGGGGCGGGTGACGTCCTTGACGGTGAGGTCGCCGGTGACGCGGTACTCGGCGTCGGAGTTCGCCTCGATGGAAGTGGTCCGGAAGGTGATGTCGGGGAAGTTGGGGATGTCGAGAAAGTCGTTGGTGCGCAGGTGCTGGTCGCGCTGTTCGACGCCGGTGTGGATGCTTTCGGCCTTGATGACCAACTGTGCGCTGGACTTGGTCGGGTCGCTGCCGTCCAGGTGGGCGGTGCCCTCGAAATCGCTGAACGAACCGCGGACCTTGGTCACCATGGCATGGCGGGCGACGAAGCCGATCCGGGTGTGGGCGGGGTCGAGGACGTAGTCCCCGGTGAGCTCGGGGAGGGTGGCGGTCATGGTGAGCGGATCTCCCTGGGTCGGTCGGGATCCCGGCGGCGATTCGCCGGGATTGTCTCCTGACCCACGCTAGGCGTGATGGGCGCCTGGGCCGCCCGGACGCGCGGGGAGTGCACCTCGAATGATGACCACGGGCCGCCGCCACCACTGCGGCTCGTGGTCGGCACCGACGCGAACAGCTCGCAGGGGTGGGTCGTTTCCGTTGAAGGTGGGTTGGCGAGTGGGAACGGTTGGAGATTTCTGGATGTCTCTTGGTATTTGCTGTCTACGCGGTGCGGTCGAAGTGCGGTGACCGGCGGACGGAGGTCGATGCCGAAGGGCACGCGGGTGTGGTCCGTGGTCGAGGTCTTTGGGGTTCTGTGGGTGGCAGCCCTGGAGGGGCCTACGACCCGATGCCGCTCGGGTGGCGGGGTGGGTGGAGCTTGGGCTAGTGAAACTCGTGGACCAGTTCTATTCGGCCGACTATGTGTTTGTTGAATTCCTGGAGGTCTTCGGCTGGGACCCAGAGTTCGAGGATGGATTTGCCGCCGGCCTGGCGGACCGGGTAGCGGATTACGTACTCGGTTTCGATCTGGAAGCGGGTTACGTAGCCGGAGCCGGAGGCGGGGACGTTCCAGTCTCGGGCGATTTTGATCGCGTAGTCCTCGTTGAGGACCGGGTAGAAGATCGGCTGGTCGGGCAGCCGGGCCGGCCACGCGGTCCAGCCGGACTCGCGTACGAGCTCCAGCTCGGCCGGTCCGGTCGGCCGCCAGAGGGTCGTCGTGGGGATGGCGTTCATGGGGTTATGGTGCGGCCGCGGGTGGGTGGGGTGGAAACGGATTTCGCAGGTGGGATGGGGCCGGGCGGGGTGGGACTCGGGTGGGGTGGCGGGCGAGTGACTTGCGCCTCGATCGGGTGGGATCTGACGGGGCGTCATAGAAGTTGGCGGCGGGCGCTGCTAGCTTCCGCGGCATGGATCACCGCATAGACCCCGAATTGCTCGCGGTCCTCCCGTATCTGCCGACCGTGGACATCGCCGAGCCGGCGGCGTTTCGGGCGGCGCAGCGGGCTCGGGCCCAGCCTTTGCAGCGTCCGGACGGGCTCCTGGTCGAGGATCGGGTGGTGGCCGGGGGTGTGCCGGTGCGGATCTATACGCCGACGGCTGCGGTGGAGGCGGCCGGGGCGGGTGGGGCGCTCGGGGTGCTGGTGTGGTTCCACGGTGGTGGGTTCGTGTTCGGGGACATGGACAGTACGGATGGCAGCTGTGTGGCGACCGCCCTTGAGGTGGGCTGCGTGGTGGTGAATGTGGAGTATCGGCTTGCGCCCGAGGATCCCTTTCCGGCGGGCTTCGATGATGCGTGGGCGGTGCTTCGGTGGGTGGCGGAGCATGCGGCGTCGATCGGGGCGGATGCGGGGCGGATCGCGGTCGGCGGGGTGAGCGCGGGTGGCGGGTTGGCCGCGGCGTTGGCGCTGCGGGCGCGGGACGAGGGTGGGCCGGCGCTGGTGTACCAGGTGTTGGACACGGCGGTTTTGGATGATCGGTTGGACACTCCCTCGATGCGGGAGTTCGATGCGACGCCGTTGTGGAGTCGTCCGCAGGCGGAGTTGAGTTGGCGGTACTACCTGGCGGGTGCGGAGGCGAGCGCCTACGCGGCGCCGGCGCGGGCCGAGGATGTGGCGGGTTTGGCGCCCGCGTACATCACGGCCAACGAGTTCGATCCGCTGCGCGATGAGGCGATCGAGTATGCGGTGAGGTTGATTCGGGCGGGTGTTCCGGTCGAGTTGCATCACCGGCCGGGTACGTTTCATGGCTCCAACGCGATCCCGTCGGCGGACGTCTCGCGGCGGGCGCTGGAGGACATCCGCCGCGCCCTGCGGGCGGCTTTTCGGGTCGAGTAGGCGCACGGTGGGGCCGGGGCGTGGAGTGCCGGGTCTCCGGCGACGGCGTCGGCACTGGGCCGGGGCCGGCTCGGGGCTGCGGCATCGATCTCGGCCGTGGGATCGCGGGGGCGGGGCAGCCTCGGGAGCCGAGATTCGGGCTGCCTGTCACCCGAGGCCAAGGCACGGGCGCCGGTTCTGCGGCGGGAGGCCGCGTCACCGGCACGGTCGCGCACGAACCGGCCGGGGCTCCCGCCTGGGCCCGTGACGAGTTCCCGGGTCCGGTCTCCGATCCGGTGTCGGACGGTGTCCTCCGGGCTCATCGGGACCCGGAGGCCGGGGCGTAGCTGCCGGCGTCGTCGGAGGTCAGGGCTTGGCTCCGTTTGCCGGAAGCCGAGCCGGGGCCGCCGGCGGCCGCGCGAGCCAGGGCACGGAGGCCGGTCATCCGGGGGCTGGGGCTCCGCGGCCGGACATCGAAGGCTGCGGCATGGTCGCCGATTGCGAAAGCGAGGGGCCACCAGCCGTCGAACGCCAAGCACAGCCGCCGACCGCAGAAGACGAAGGCATGACCGCCAGGTGCCGAAGGCGGAGGCTCGGTCGCCGAAACCAAAGGCATGACCGCCGATCGCCGCAGGTCGGGGCTCGGCCGCCGGTCGCCGGAGCCCAGGGCTCAGCCGCCAACGGTCGACGGTGAAGGCACGGCCACCGGCCGTGGAAGGTCACGGCGCAGACGCCGATCGCCGCGACCAAGGCTCGGCGGCCAACCGGCGAACTTCGATACACGGCCGCTGATCGCCGAAGGCCGGTGTGCCGCCGCCGGTTGTCGGAGGCGGAGGTGTGGCCGCCGGGCCTCGTTGTGGCCGGCTCTCGGGGTGGGCTGGGTTGGTCCCGGGCGCGGGTTGGGGATTGGGGCGGGTGGTTTGGGGGTGGTTGGGGGTTGGGGTGGGTGGTTTGGGGGTGGCTGGGGTTTGGGGAGCGGCGTGTGGGGCGTCCTACGCTGGGGGTGTTCGGGGTTGGGATGTGGAGGGTGTTGTTGTGATCGTTGCGTTTTCGGTTTCGCCGTTGGGTGTTGGTGAGGATGTGGGGGAGGCGGTGGCGGCTGCGGTGCGGGTGGTGCGGGCCAGTGGGTTGCCGAATCGCACCGATGCCATGTTCACCTCGATCGAGGGCGAGTGGGACGAGGTGATGGCCGTGGTCAAGGAGGCCGTCGAGGCGGTCAAGGCGCACTCGAATCGGGTGAGTCTGGTGCTCAAGGCGGACATCCGCGAAGGGGTCGTCGATGGGCTGACGGCCAAGGTCGAGACGATCGAGCGCTACCTGGCCTAGCCGGCCCGATCGACGCGCCGCCGATGAGACATGGCTTTCGGTCCGTCGGGGCGCTGTGGGCTGTCCGGATCCGGGCATCCGGCCGGCTTCCCGGACTCCACGGGGCCGCGCGGGGCGCGATGTAACGTTTTTGCCGGCCGGTCCATTTCCCCTGGTGACGTCGACGAACGGGGGACATCGATGGCCGGCGGAAGCGATGCGGACTTCCGAGAGTTCGCCGCCACGCACAGCCGCAGGTTGTTCCGTACCGCGTGTCTGCTTACCTCTGGTGACTGGCACGGTGCCGAGGACCTGCTTCAGGAGACACTCGGCAAGCTCTATCCGAAGTGGCGCAGGATCGGCCGGATGGAGTGGCCGTTCGCCTACGCGCACACCACGTTGGTTCGCACCTACCTCGAACAACAGCGCCGCAAGAGTTCCACCGAGCGCGCCACCGACAACGTGCCGGAGCGTGCGGCCCGCCCGACGGGCGATCCCGAGTTGCGGCTCACCCTGCTCGACGGCCTGGCCGAGTTGGCTCCGGGGGATCGGGCGGTGCTGGTGCTGCGCTATTGGGAGGACCGCTCGGTGGAGCAGGTCGCCGAGATGTTGCATCTGTCGGCGGGAGCGGTACGGGTTCGCTCCCATCGGGCGCTCGATCGGCTGCGGACGGTGCTGGGCGATCAGTTGCCGGATCTCGCCCTCGATCGCAGTTGAGTCTCGATTGATATCGGTGAGCGCCGATGGCACCGGTGACACCCGCGACGCCGAGGGCGCACTTGAGCGCGCATCGGCGCGGCTCTGCGGCGCCGGCGCCCCGTTCTACCCCCGCATGCTTCCGCATTCCTAGTGAAAGGACCGGTGATCTCACCGTGCCCTCTGCCGGTTTTGAGTACCACGACCCCGACTTCGAGCAGGCGCTGCCGGGGGCGCTGAATGCCGTGGTCGATACCTTCCCGGCGTACGACCCCGAGGTGATCGCGCGCGGCGTCGCACGCGGCAAGCGGATTCGGCGGGTGCGGCGTATCCGGATCGGGGCCGCCGCGTGTGCGATGGCCGTCACCGTGGTGGGCGTCGGGGTCGTCCTCGATCGGGCGCTGGAGACCGATGCGTCCGCGGCCTCACGGCGCACGCTGCCGGACGGCGAGATGCCCTCGGCCGGGCCGGTGACGGGCGATCAGATGATCGCCGTCTTGGAGAGCCTGCTGCCCGCCAAGGGGAAGATCAGCGAGGTCTCCGGCGGCGGGTCGCAACTGAGGCCCCAGGACCCGCCGTTGATCAGTCGGAATCCGTTCGCACAGCTCGTCTACACCGACTCGGGCGGCTCGACCGGGGTCCGGGTGATGCTGGCCCGCCCCGCGCCCGACAGCCCGGAGAGCCGCATCGCGGACTGCGGTGCCGTCGACGGGCGCAGGCCCTACGACGAGTGCACGAGCAGGCGGCAACCCGACGGATCGAAACTGAGCGTGGCCAAGACCGTCAACGGCATCACGGGCGCGCCCGGGCAACGGCACTGGCGGGTGATCCTGGACCGACCCGACGGCGGTCGGGTCTCGCTCGACGCTTTCAGCGGCGGGGCGCGGGACCAGTGGACCGGTGACAACCCGGACGGCGTCGGCGTCGGCCGGGATCCGCGATTGACGCTCGACCAGCTGACCAGGATCGCGACGGACGCACGCTGGGTACGTGGGATCGACGCCCTGCCGACACCGGATCGACGGATGCTCAGCGTCCTGCAAAGCGTTCTTCCCGCCGGTACCGACGTCACCGCCAAGGGTGAATCGGGGCAAGACGCGACGGTCGTACTCCGGGACGGGAAGGGGCTGACGAACCTTTCCGCGAGCGTCCGGATGACCGCCGGGCCCCTGGAGTCCTGTGCGGGAATTGCCGATTGTCGGACCAAGACCCTGCCCGACGGCTCCACGACCTTCGCCGCCCGGCAGCCGGTGGGCAATGCTCCTCCGGAGTTCGTCCAGTGGCGGGCGGCGATACGCCACCCGGACGGGCGCACGGTCCGGCTCAACGCCGGCAACAACGCCCATCCGGGGTTGGTCGTCATCGACCACGACGACTATCCGGGGATCGTGATGGAAGGGGACATCAGGCAACCGAAGGCATCGCGCACCGAACCGGGACTGAGTCTCGATCAGTTGGAGGCGATCGCCGCCGATCCGCGCTGGACGCGCTGAGGTCCGACGGCGCGGCGCGGAGCACCCACGGAGTGGGTGGACGGACGGGCAGGTCGCGAGCCGGACTCCCAGCCGGTCACGTACCTGCTCGCCCATCCCACCAAGCATCGGCCCGACCTCACACGTACCGAACCACCGTCCGTCGCGTGGTCTGTCCGAAGTGCGTGAAACCGGTTGTACGGGAGGCGATTTCGGCGAGTTGGGCGTTTGTGCCGGTGGGACCGTCGATGCGGTTTTTCGTTGTGCGGACACCGCGCCCTCTAGGACCCACTAGGCCGGCCGCCCCGAAGGGGCGGCGGCCGGCCCTAGGTGAAAAACCACCCGGGAGAACGTCACTCGGGTGGGTGATTGACGGCAACTGCCGCAGCACTGTGTGCTGTTCCGTGTCCAAAGCGTGAGTCATCCAAAACGTATTTCGGCCCTCGCTGGTGCAACGAACACCGGTGCGAGGGCCTGACCACTCAACGAGAGGCAGGACCCTCATCGTCATGGCTAATTCCCAGCGTACTGATGTCCCCGCTCCTGTCGAGAACCCCGCCGCCGCCGTGTTGGCCCGATTCGGCGGTCTCTCCGGATGGGCGTTCGAAGCCGCCATCCGCTACGAGGCCGCGCCTCCCGGCACGCCGATCTCCATCGAGAGCATCCGCGAACTCCTCGGCGTGGGCACCCACATCGCCCGCCGCGTGCTCCAGGAACTCACCGACGCCGGTATCGCGGTGGCCAAGCGCTTAAGGGATTCGGCGACCGGGCGCCTGCTCGGTCGTCTCACGGAGTGGTCCGGGCCGCGCGCGGTCCGGGGCGCTCCCGAGGCAGGTTCACCCTCCGCCCCGAAGGCCGCCCCGAAGGCCGGGCCCGACACCGCGCCGAACACCGCGCCGACGGCCGGTCCCGAGCCGGATCCCGCCGTACGCGCCCTCGAACTGCTCCGCTCGCTGGCCGACGTGGACGAACGATTGGCCTTCAAGGACCGGGAGTTGCGTACCCTCGTGCCGTTCGTCCAGGCCCGCTTCACGGCCGGTGCCACCGACGACGAGGTCTTCCGGGAGTTGACCGACGACCTACCGCCACCGAGCCGCGAGCTCAAGACCGGCCTGCTGCACTTCCGCCTCACCCGTACCCCGCCACCATCGACGGCTCCGGTGATCCCGGCCCAGTCGCGCCGCCCGCGCCTGGTCGAGTGCGCCGACTGCGGGCGCCCCGGACCCGACCTCGTCCCCGGCGATCTGTGCCGCCACTGCCGCACCGGCACCACGCCCGTTCCGCTCGACGGCTTCGCCCGCGCGAAACGGCTGATGCAACTCGCCGGCCTGCCGCTGTGACCGTCGCGGGTGGAGCCATCCGAGGGAACGGGGGTTGTCCCGGGTATTCTGGATGGGTAGCGTCCAGCATATGCAGATGAGCGAAGGCGTGGAGTGGGCGCTGCACAGCTGCCTGAACCTGGCGTGGGCCGAATCGGGCACGGCGGTGACGGCGACCAAGCTGGCCGCGTTCTACGGCCTGCCCGCCGCCTACCTCAACAAGCAGCTCCAAGCTCTCGCCCGCGCCGGCATCGTCACCTCGACCTCCGGCCCACGCGGCGGATTCCGGCTGGCCAAGGCCCTGAAGGACATCACCCTGATGGACGTGGTCGTCGCCATCGAGGGCCCCGACGCGGCCTTCCGCTGCCAACAGATCCTGCGCAACGGCCCCGACGCCGACCCGACGGCCGACTACCGCACCGCGTGCGTCATCGCGCAGGCGATGTCCCGCGCCGACCTGGCCTGGCGCCGCGAACTCGCCGCGCAGACGCTCGCCGACATCAGGGCGACGGTGGAGTCCCGCTCCCCCGACACCCCGGAGCTGACCCGGAACCGGCTGGCCGCGAAGTAGCCCCGCGCCGCCGGACGAGATCGCGCACGACGGCGAGGAAGTTGTCCCGCACCCGCGTGCCCCGCGCCGGATCCCAGACCGCGCCGATCCGCCAGGAGACAGCGGCCGAAACGACATCCGAGACCGCGCCCGAAGCAGCACCGCCCTCGATCGCCGTCACCTCGACCGTCGACGACGCGATATCGGCCGCCCCCGCCGGCACCAGCGCCACCCCCACCCCCGCCGCGACCAGCGCCAACACCGTCTGGAGGTCGGACGCCTCCTGAACCGGCTCCGACCGAGCATCGAACTCTCGCTCGAACAACTCGATCTGCCGCACCAGCCCCGGCCCCTTCGCCCGGGTGAGCCGCACCACCGGGCGCCCCCGCAACCACGCGGCGACCCCCACCGGATCCGTCGGCGGCGAATCCGCGTCCCGGGGCGCCGCCACCGCGAGCGTGTCGGTCAGCACCACCAACCGGGCCAGGTCGTCCGGCGCCGGCAGCCGTACGAAGCCCACGTCGAGGTCGCCCCCGCGGACCGCCTCGATCTGACTCGCGGAGGACATGTCCTCCAACGAGATCTCCACCCCCGGAAAGCGCCGGCGGAAGGCCGCCACGGCCTGCGGCGCGAGATCGATCCCGGACAGCCCGAACCCGACCGCCAGGCTGCCCGCCTCCCCACGCCGGAACTGCCCGGCCCGCCGGGTCAACTGGTCGGCCCGGCGCACCAGTTCGCGCGCCTCCGGTAGCAGCGTGGCGCCCAGCCGGGTCGGCTCGGCACCGTGCCGCCCCCGGGTGAACAGGGTGCCGCCGACCTCCGCCTCCAGCGCGCGGATCTGCTTGCTCAGCGCGGGTTGGGTGATCGACAACCCCCGCGCCGCGACCCCGAAGGCACCACAGTCGGCCACCGCGACCAACGCGCGCAGCAGCCGAATGTCCATGTCGGGAGTCTAGGCGGCGATCCATTCCGTTTGGTTATCGAAGTACCCCGAAGTTTCATTGGACCGGAATGCCGAGGTACGGCTGTGATGGAGGTCGGAACGACCATCAGCCACCCCACGGACAGGAGTCGTCGATGTCGACGGAGCAACTGCGCTGCGCGTCGGTACAGTTCGAGCCGCGCCCGGACGACAAGGCGTACAACCTGGCCCGCGTCGAACACTTCACCCGCCGCGCCGCCGCCGACGGGGTACAGCTCGTCGTAGTCCCCGAGATGTCCCTCCTGGGCTACTGGCACCTGCGTCGGCACCCCGCCGAGCGGCTGCGCGAACTCGCCGAGCCGGTCACCGGACCCTCCGTCACCCGCGTGCGCGAGCTGGCCGTCGAGCTGGGCGTGGCCGGCGGCCTGGGCTTCCTGGAGCGGGACGAGGTCGACGGGCGGCTGTTCAACTCGTACGCGGTGTGCCTGCCCGACGGTCGGGTGCACCGCCACCGCAAACTGCACGCGTTCGAGCACGAGGCCGTCTCCAGCGGCGACCGGTACACCGTCTTCGACACCCCGTGGGGCGTGCGGGTCGGCATCCTCGTCTGCTGGGACAACAACCTCGTCGAGAACGTGCGGGCCACCGCCCTGCTCGGCGCCTCGATCCTGGTGGCACCGCACCAGACCGGCGGTACCGACTCGCGCAGTCCGCACGGCATGCGGCCGATCCCGCCGGCCGTGTGGGAGAACCGGCACCGGGACCCGGCCGCCGTCGAGGCCGCGTTTCGCGGCGACAGCGGCCGGGGGTGGTTGCTGCGCTGGCTGCCCTCGCGGGCCCACGACAACGGCCTGGCCCTGATCTTCAGCAACGGGGTGGGGCGCGACGACGACGAGGTCCGCACCGGCAACGCGATGATCCTCGACCCGTACGGCCGCATCCTCGCCGAGACCTGGGCCGCGGCGGACACGATGGTCACCGCGGACGTCGACCTGTCCCTGATCCCGCTGTCCACCGGCCGCCGCTGGCTCAAGGGCCGCCGCCCCGACCTGTACGGCGTCCTCACCCACCACTTCGGCGACGAACGCGACGCCAGGACCGCCCGCTTCTCGCCGGACCCGGCGGCGGTGACCCCGACGGTGCTCCCGGACTGACCCCGGGGCCGGCTCGGCGCTCGGCCTGCCCTCGATCAGCCCTCGGTCAACCCGACGAGTTTGCCCACCGTACGGCCGAGTTCCATGTCGGTGTGCGCGCGGCGGATGTCGCCGAGAGCGTACGTGTGGATCGGCCCGAGGCTGATCCACCCGGCGGCGATCTCGTCGAGGTGGCGCTGCAATACGTCGGCCGGCAGATCGCCGCTCTCGCCGCCGTAGGCGGTCAGCCGAACCCCCTTCGGGAGGTAGCCGATCGGATAGAAGTCGGGCACGATCCACTCGTTGGACAACATCCCGGTGAAGCACACCGTCCCGTGCACCCGAGTGGCGGCGAGGGTGTCCGGCAGGGTCGGTGTCCCGACCAACTCCAATGCCGCGTCGACCCCTTCGGGATACAGCGCGCGTACGGCGGGATGGCACCGTCGTCGACCAGGACGTGGTCCACCCCCTGGGCCCGCAGCACCTCGACGTTCGCGGCGCGGCGCGTGGTCGCGAGCACCGTGGCGCCGATCCCCTTGGCCGGCGCCGCCGCGGCCAGGCCCACGGAGGAGGTCCCGCCGCGAATCAGCAGGCTCTGCCCGGCGCGCAGGTCCAGCCCGGTGGTCGACGAGCCGTATGCCGTCTGCAACGTCTCCGGAACCGCGCCGATCACGTGCCAGGGCAGGTCCGACACGAACCCGATCACCTGGTCCACGGGTACGAGCGTGTACTGCGCATAGCCCCCGTCTTAGGTCCGCCCCATGTTGCCCATCATGGTGGCCACCTGCCGTCCGACCACGAGGCCGCCGTCGGCGTCGGCCGGATCCAGCGCGTCCACGACCCCGACCGCCTCGATCCCCGGCACCCGGGGAAACGTCACGCCTTCGGCCAGTCCGGGCCGGGTGTGCAACTCCGAACGGTTCAGCCCGAACGCCTTCACCGCGATCCGCACCCACCCCGGCCGCACCTCGGGCATGGCCGGGTCCCGCAGCACCAGGTTCTCCACCGACCCGGGTCCGGTCAGCACCACGGCCCGCATCGTCGCGGCCGCTTCCACCTCCATGGCGAAGGATCAGGGCACCCGTCGCAGGCGTAACGGGGCGGGGGGATCCCGGCATTCCGCGAGCGACGGCGCGTCGACCGTTCGCCACTCGGCCGCGGTCCATCGGTAGGCGCCCGTCCGTCGGCAGACACCCACCGCACGCCCTCACGTCGTGGGCGGCGCCACCTGTTCCGCCGCCCACTCCGCCCAGTCGCGCTGCATCTGCGACAGGCGCAGGCCGTACTCCAAGGCGACGCGGCCGTACACCGACAGCGGGCTGTCGTCCCACGGCACGTTCGCCTCCACCTCGCGCAGCCCCGCGTTCCGCTCGGCCGCGACCTCGGCCTGGGCGGCCAGGTATGCCCGGGCCTCCGCCGGGGCGAGGGTGTCGAGGAAGAAGACACGCAGGAGCATGCTGCTGCGCCTGACCCGCTCGGGCTCGACCTCGACCAGCCAGTGGCGCAGTTCGGCCCGGCCGCTCTCGGTGATCGAGTATTCCTTGCGGCCGCGCGGCCCCTCCGCGGTCACGTCGAGCAGGCCCTCGGCGGAGAGTTTGCCCAGCTCGCCGTAGACCTGGCTCTGGGTCGCGGGCCACGCGTTGGCCAGCGACGTTTCGAAGGACTTCAGCAGGTCGTAGCCGCTGGCCGAGCGATTCGCGAGGAGTCCGAGGAGTGCGTGGCGGAGGCTCATGACGCGAACTTTACCACTCAGGATTGACATGTCGAAGTTGGAACGTCAAAGTTTGACCTGTCAGCAGCGGAGTGTCGAACAGAGGAACCCCGAGGAATCCCATGAACTACGTCCGCAACTTCGCTCCGTGGATCGTCTTCGCCGTCATCCCCTCGACGCACTGGCAGTGGGGCGCGCTCGCCGCGCTGGCCGCCACCGTGCTGATCGCCGCCCAGGACCACCGGGCGGGGCGCGGGGTCGACCTGCTCGCCTACAGCACGGCGGTCTTCTTCCTGGTGCTGACCCCGGTCGCGTTCGCCGTGCCGGACTCCGGCTTCCACCGCTATGTCGGGGCGGCCTCGTTCGCCTGGCTGGCCCTCACCGCCTGGGGCTCGATCGCCGTCGGCAACCCCTTCACCCTCGTGATCGCCCGGCGCTCCACCCCGCGTGAGATCTGGGGCCTGCCGATGTTCCACCGGGTCAACGTGGTGATCGCAGGCGTGTGGGCCGCGAGCTTCACCGTCACGGCGGTCGCGCTCTACCTGATCAAGGCGAACGACCTGGCCGGCGGGGTGGCCGTCGCCGCCCAGGCGGCCGGATTCGTGCTCCCGGCGATGTTCACCGCCCGCTACCCCGCGCTCGTCCAGGCCCGGTACGCCGGATGACATCGGCCGCCCCGCGAACGGCGCGGGACAAGCCGCCGACCGCAGGCACGGTGCGGGGGGAGTAACGCGACGGGCCGGGCGACCCGATTCCGGTGCGGGTCGCCCGGATCCGACTCAGCTGAACGTGTCGCTGACCGCGTTGACGCCGGCCGTCACGAAGTGGTCGACCAGCTCGGAGAGCGAGGACGCGACCTGCGTACCCGACAACATCACACCGGCCACGAACGCCAGGATCAGGCCCAGGAGTTTGTAGCCCTTGTGCGTGACCATGTAGAAGAGGATGAAGATGATCAGGATCGGGACCCCGACGGTCACCCCACGACCGACACTGCTCGTCTCGGTCGTCACCGCCTGGAAGTTGGCGATGTGTTCGGGCGCGGCAGCGGCCACGGCGCTCAGCGACATGTGCATGATTCCCCTCCGGTCCTGCGGTCGTCCGCCGGTCCCTGTTTGCCTTGGCGTACCCGTGATATGACGGTTCGTAAGCTACTCACGTCGCACGCACCGTCACCCGCCACCGATGGGGATGGTCGCCCCGGCCATCAGGCCGGCCAACACCCAGGCCCAGCGCATGAGTCGCACCAGGGGCCATTTGGCGCTGATGATCACGATCCAGAAGCCGGCCATCAGCCACAGGCAGAAGGCCGCCATGAAACCCGCCTCATGGGAGCAGTTCACCAGGAGACCGGCGCCGTAGTAGGCGGCCAGGCCGGTGGGAACCAGCATGACCAGGTCGGTACCGCTGAACGGCCGGGAGGGTCCGATCATGCCGCCGGGGCCGCCGTTGAACGGCGGCGGCACTCCGGGCTTGTCCGAAGTCCCGCCCTGTGTGCCGGAATCGGCCGATCCGCCGGCTTCGTCCCCGGCCGCCGAGCCGCGGCGGACGAAGCGGGCCAGGCCGGACGCCGGACCACTCGCGGCGGCGGGTGCCGCGTCGCCGGCGCCGAGCGCCCCGGCCGCGCCCGCCGCGCCCGTTGCGGTCGCTTTGGCGGTGCGGCGCCACGGCGGCTTGCGTGTGGGTGGAGCCGAAGTCGCGGGTGCCGCAGGAGCGTTGTTCCGCCCCGGGTCGCGGGGTTTCATCACATGCCGCACCGTGGGGCGCGGGGAAGGGCCGGCGGGGTCGGTGCCACGCTCGGCCGGATACGCCCGCGTGCTCTCCGAGTACCGGGCCGAGTCGGGGCGTTCGCCGGAACCGTCCCGCCCGGGGCGCGCGCCGGGAGCGCTCTTGCGCTCCGTCGTACGCCGGGACTCGGGCGCGGCCGCCGCGTCCCGCTCGCGCTTCCGACGCTCCCGCAAGTCGCGCCGCCAGGAGGGCTCTTCGTCCTCGTGTCGAGCGCTGCGCGACGCGCGAGCGGATCCGCGCGCGGGTTCGTCCCGGGGCGCGGGGAAAGCCGGTTCCTCGTCCTCGGGATCCGAAAGGTGGCGCCATCGCCGCAGGTCGCCGAGCCGAAGTCCGCGTGCTTCGGGGGGCGGTGGCGGTTCGTAGCCGCTCATCGCCTATCCACCTCCCGACTGACGTGGGCACGGCTTGCAGGACCGGCTGTGCCGGTATGCCGCCAGTATCCACGGCACCGCGATCGCGATGGCGAAGAACTCGCCGTCTCGTGCCCGGCCGCGGATATGCAGAACGACCGCGAACACCGCGGCGGTGCCCAGGATGAGCATGGTCAGCGCGTTGGAGTGCACGATGCGCAGTGCCAGCCAGTTCGCGGACGAGGCCCGGGTCTTGACCGTGCGTTCCTTGAACTTCTTGCGCCAGTCGTCGGCCATCAGGGCCTCCGGGACCCGGCGCCGGCGGTCCACGAAAGAGTCGCGAAAGCGCCGGTGGGCGAGCCGAGCGGGAACGGACCGGTTCCGATCGGTCGATCGGCGAAATACGAGGCGTGGGGCGGCCGTCGGTCACCGTCGCCGATGCCGTGTGCCACCCGGGAGGGCCGGGACATACGCGGACTCCTCTCGTCCGGTGTCACATCGCGCCCGTCGACCGGAGCCTCGGCGACCCGGCGGCGGAGCTCACGGTGGTGAGGTGACGGCTCCACTCCTGTTTCCACAGGCCGCGCCCACGGCGCGGCAAACCGTTACGTTCCATTTGACCTTGTTCAGTGTGGCCAGTGGGCGGGACAGCGTCAAGGGGCGACCGGTCGGCTGCATTGCGTAGCCCACGCGCCCGCCCCTTTGAGGCATTCCCTTGCACTCTAAGGGCTCTGACGATGTGTCAGATCCCTCGCCGATGATCTTCGGCCACTGTTGAGACGTCGTCAGATCCGGTCCGCCGGGATCCGGCCCATGCGACCGGCCTTGAAGTCGTCGAACGCCTGCGCCAGTTCCGCGTGTGTGTTCATCACGAACGGGCCATACCAGGCCACTTCCTCCCCGATCGGCTGCCCGCCGAGAACGATCACCTCGAGGTTGGGCTTGTTCGAATCCTGGCGGGTGTCCGCCTGGAGGTCGATCGTGTCGCCGGCGCCCAGGACCGCGAGCCGGCCGGTTTCGATCGGTCGCCGATCGGTTCCGACGGTCCCGGAACCGGAAAGGACGTACACCAGCGCGTTGTAGTCCTTGCGCCACGGCAGCGAAAGTCGCGCGCCCGGGTTGACCGAGGCGTGCAGCAGGGTGATCGGGGTGTGCGTGATACCCGGACCGTCGAAGCCGCCGACGGAGCCGGCGATCAGCCGGACCAGGGCGCCGCCGTCGTCCGAGGCGAGCAGCTTGACGTCGCCCGCGCGGATGTCCTGGTAGCGCGGGTCGCTCATCTTCTGCACGGACGGCAGGTTGACCCACAGCTGGATGCCGTGGAAGAGCCCGCCACTGGTCACCAGCGCCTCCGGCGGCGCCTCGATGTGCAGCAGACCGGAGCCCGCGGTCATCCACTGGGTGTCGCCGTCGGTGATCACGCCACCGCCACCGGCCGAGTCCTGGTGGACGAACTCGCCGTCGAGGAGATAGGTGACCGTCTCGAAGCCCCGGTGCGGGTGCCACGGGGTGCCCTTGGGCTCGCCCGGCGCGTACTCCACCTCGCCCATCTGATCCATCATGATGAACGGGTCGAGGTAGGTCTGGTTGACGCCCGCGAAGGCGCGCCGCACGGGGAAGCCCTCACCCTCGACGCCGCTCGGGGCGGTGGTGACGGCGAGTACGGGGCGCGGACGGGCGTCGAGTGCGGGCTCCGGCAGACGCGGCAGAGCCAGCGGGTTGGCAACGGTGACGGCGGGCATGGCCTGCTCCTCGGGACGAGTACGGTCCGGCTTTCCCGGTCCTTGCACGCCTCAACAGTAGTTGCTCGCTCAACATTCCCCGCGCGGAGGGTTCGGTTTGGGGGGTGGTTCCGGGCGGGGCGAGGGGGTCGCGCTGTCGTGGCGACGAGCGGGGGCGCATTGGGGTACACGTCCGCTCCGCGGCGGGGATCGGTCGCCGCGCTGCGCCGTGGTGTGCGTCCGCTCCGCGGTCGAGGAGCGCGTCGAGGTCGCCGCGAGCGGGGCGGTGCGCGTCCCCGCTACGCGGCCGAGGAGCGGGTCTGGGTCGCCGCGAGCGGGGCGGTACGCCGGAGTGTGGCGGCCCGCAGGACGTGGCACAGCCACCGCGCCGAGCTACGGTTCACCACCGCTGCGCGGCCGGGCGGGACTAGGCGGTCCGGCTCGGGTTCAGGCCGGGAGGGCTCGGTTCACGCTGGGGAGGGCTCGGCCGCCGGCGAGGCGGGCGAGGGTGGTGTCCACCGAGTCCGGGGACAGGATCTGGTCCAGGGCCATGAACGCGCAGCCCGTCAGGCCCGCGGCCTCGCCCAGCACGCTCGGCACGATGCGCAGTTCGCGCGTGGCCACCGCCGTGGACCGCCGATAGACCACCTCGCGTACGCCGGCCAGCAGCGGATCACCCGCGTCGGCGAGGTCTCCGCCCAGCACGACCACCGCCGGATTCAGCACGTTGACCACGCTCGCCAGCACCTCGCCGAGCATCCGCCCCGACTCGCGCACCAACCGCACCGCCTCGGGCTGACCGGCCGCCGCGAGCGCCACCACGTCGCGCACGCTGGAGACCTCGCGGCCGTCCGGGAAGCGTGCCCCGTGGGCGGCCAGCGTCTCGATCAAGTGCCGCCCGCTGGCCAGGACTTCGAGGCAGTCCACGTTGCCGCACCAGCAGCGCACCCCGGTACCGCCGGCGACCGGGATGTGGCCGATCTCGCCCGCCGCGCCGAGCGCGCCCCGGTAGACCTTGCCGTCGGCGACTATCCCGGCGCCGATGCCCGTGGACGCCTTGACGAAGACCAGGTCGCCCGCGTCGGCCCGGGCCCGATACTCGCCCAGCGCCATCACGTTCACGTCGTTGTCCACGTACACCGGTACCGGCAACCGGCGTTGCAGGGTCGGCGCTATCGCCACCCCGTCCCACCCCGGCAGCGTCGGCGCACCCGCGGCGCGCCCGGTGTCCAGCTCGACCGGCCCGGGCACGGCGACCCCGACCCCGCGTACGCGCGCCGGGTCGAAGCCCTCCTCGGCGAGCATCGTGTCGATCCAGTCCGGCAGTCCGGTGAGCACCGCGTCGGGGCCGCCCTGCGCGGCCATCCGGGTCTCCCGGCTGGCCAACACCCGGCCGGTCAGATCGCAGACCGCGAGTTGGCCTCGGCTGCTGCCGAGCGAGGCGGCCAGTACCAGGCCGCCCTCGGGGTTGAGTTCGAGGCGGATCGGGGGCCGGCCGCCGGTGGACACCCCGTCGGCGCGTTCGGCGAGCAGTCCGGCGTCCACCAGTTCGTCGATCCGGGCCGCCACGGCGGATCGGGACAGCCCGGTGAGCCGGGCGACGTCCGCCCGGGTCTCGGCATCACCTTCACGCACCAGGCGAAGTACCTCGCCTGCACTGCTGTGCGGGATGGGATTCGCGCGTCGGGCCATGTCGTCCAGTGAACCAGGGCGGCTTTCCCTCGGTCAAAGCCCTAAGTTCACTACTTCGACACCCGAGCGTCACTCTTTTGCTTGCCAAGAAGCAAAAGTACCCCTAGTTTGGTACCCGAACCGGCAGAGCCAGCCGAAGACAGCAGGGGCACGAAGATCGTGAGCGAGCAGAGGATCCACCCGACGGTGGCCGCAGTGACGGAGCGCATCGCGCGCCGCAGTGCCGCCACGCGTTCCGCGTACCTGGAGCGGATCCGAGCGGCGGCCTCCGAGAAGCCCGCGCGCGGTCAGCTCGGCTGCGCCAACTTCGCCCACGGCTTCGCCGCGTGCTCGCCGAGCGAGAAGCTGGGCCTGCGCGGCACCGGCCCGCAGGGCCCGGTCAAGCCGAACGTCGCGATCGTCTCCTCCTACAACGACATGCTCTCCGCGCACCAGCCGCTGCGGACCTACCCCGAGCAGCTCAAGGCCGCGGTCGCCGCGGCCGGCGGCGTGGCCCAGTTCGCCGGCGGCGTACCCGCCATGTGCGACGGGATCACCCAGGGCCGCGCGGGCATGGAGCTGTCCCTGTTCAGCCGCGACGTGGTCGCGATGGCCGCCGCGGTGGCGCTCGCGCACGACATGTTCGACGGTGCGCTGATGCTCGGCGTGTGCGACAAGATCGTCCCCGGGCTGGTGATCGGGGCGCTGTCGTTCGGACATCTGCCGACCATCTTCGTGCCCGCCGGTCCGATGTCCTCGGGCCTGCCGAACAAGGAGAAGGCCCGGGTCCGGCAGCGCTTCGCCGAGGGCAAGGTCTCCCGCGAGGAACTGCTCGACGCCGAGGCCGGCGCCTACCACGGCATCGGCACCTGCACCTTCTACGGCACCGCGAACACGAACCAGCTGGTGATGGAGGTGCTCGGGCTGCACCTGCCGGGCGCCAGCTTCGTGCACCCCGACCAGCCGCTGCGCAAGGCGCTGACCGACGAGGCGGGCCGCCGGGTCGCGGCCACCACCTCGCTCGGCGACCCGACCTCGCTGGTCCGCGACTACACGCCGATCGGCGAGGTGCTGGACGAGAAGGCCTGGGTCAACGCGGTCGTCGCGCTGCTCGCCACCGGCGGCTCCACCAACCACACGCTGCACCTGGTCGCGATGGCCGCCGCCGCCGGGATCTCGCTCACCTGGGACGACTTCGCCGAGTTGTCCACGGCGGTGCCGCTGCTGACCCGGATGTACCCGAACGGTCCGGCGGACATCAACCACTTCCACGCCGCGGGCGGCACCGCGTTCCTGATCGGCACGCTGCTCGACGGCGGGCTGCTCAACGAGGACGTGCGCACCGTGGCCGGCGACGGGCTCGCCCGCTACCGCCGCGAGCCGCAGCTCACCGAGGACGGCTCGATCGTGTGGGTGGACGGCCCGACGGAGAGCCTGGACCTGGACGTACTGCGGCCCTACGACAAGCCGTTCGCGCCCGATGGCGGACTGCGGATGTTGCACGGCGACCTCGGTCGCGCGGTGATCAAGGTGTCCGCGGTCGACCCGTCGCACCACGTGGTGAGCGCGCCCGCGCGGGTGTTCGACGGACAGGCCGACTTCCTGGCCGCGTTCGAGCGCGACGAGTTGAACCACGACCTGATCGCGGTGCTGCGCTACCAGGGTCCGCGCGCCAACGGCATGCCGGAGCTGCACAAGCTGATCCCCGCGCTCGGCGTGCTCCAGGACCGGGGCCACCATGTGGCGCTGGTCACCGACGGCCGGCTCTCCGGCGCTTCCGGCAAGATTCCGGCGGCGATCCACTGCACGCCCGAGGCGGCGGTCGGCGGCCCGATAGCGCTGATCCGCAACGGCGACATCGTGACCGTGGACGCGGTCGCGGGGACGCTGACCACCGAGGCCGACCTGAGCGGGCGGCAGCCCGAGGGCGCGGCCCCGAGCGACGCGGAATGGGTCGGCACCGGGCGCGAGTTGTTCACCGCGCTGCGCGCCGGGGTGGGCCCCGCCGACCTGGGCGCGGGTGTGTTCGGCGCGGTCGCGACCGCGGCTTTCGACGGAGCGAGCGCGTGAACCCGACCGTGGCCCCACCGACCCCCGACCGCCCGTGGCTGGTCGCCGACATCGGCGGCACCAACGCCCGCTTCGCCGTGCTCACCGAGCCCGGCGGCCGACCCGAGCACGTGCTCGGGCTGCGCAGCGAGGACCACGTGGACCTGGCCGCGGCGATCGAGGACTACCTGGACCGCTCCGGCGCGGCCCGGCCGAGCGCGATCTGCGCGGCGGTCGCGGGCCCGGTGCACGGCGACCGGTTCCGGCTGACCAACGGCGCGTGGGTGTTGTCCATCGCGGAGACCCGGGTCAAGCTCGGCGTGCCGGACCTGTACCTGATCAACGATTTCGAGGCGCTGGCCCTGTCGCTGCCGCACCTGGCGGGCGAGGACCTGATCGTGGTCGGCGACCGACTCCCCGACCCGACGCTGCCGATGGCCGTACTCGGCCCCGGCACCGGACTCGGCGTGGCCGGCCTGGTGCCGATCCCGGGCGGCGGCTGGGTGCCGCTGCCGGGCGAGGGCGGGCACGTGCTGCTGCGCCCGGCACACGGCCCCGACGCCGCGGCCCTGGAGGTGCTGCGCGACGAGCGCGGCGGCCTGGGCACGGTGACCGCCGAACACGTGCTGTCCGGCCCGGGACTGTGCCGACTGCACCGCTGCACGGCGGCGGTACACGGAGTCGTGGCCGAGGCGCTGAGCCCGGCCGACATCTCGGCCCGCGCGCTCGACGGCTCCGACAAGGTGTGCGTCGCGACGGTCGAGACCTTCTGCCGACTGCTCGGCACGTTCGCCGGTGGGGTGGCCCTGACGATGGGCGCTCGCGGCGGTGTCTTCCTGGCCGGGGGCATCCTGCCCCGGATCACCGAGATGCTGCTGGAGAGCGAGTTCCGGATGGGCTTCGAGACCAACCCGACGATGGCGCCGTACCTGCACCGCATCTCCACCGCGCTCGTGGTGGCCCCGCATCCGGCTCTGCGCGGTGCGTCCGCGTGGCTGGAAGCGCGCAGCACTCGACCCGTGGAGGTGGCGGCGTGAGCACGTCCGCTCTTGACCTGGCACCGGTGATCCCGGTGGTGATCGTGGACGACGTGGAGTCGGCCGTACCCCTGGCGCGCGCGCTGGTGGCGGGCGGGCTGCCGGCCGTCGAGGTCACCCTGCGCACGCCGGCGGCACTCGGCGCGATCGAGCGGATCGCGGCGGAGGTCGAGGGCGCGTTCGTGGGCGCCGGTACGGTCCTGACGCCGGACCAGGCGAAGGCGGCGGCCGACGCCGGCGCACGCTTCCTGGTGACGCCGGGCTGCACCGAGACCCTGTACGGGGCCCTGGTCGACACCGGCCTTGCCTTCCTGCCCGGCACGTCGACCGTGTCCGAGGTGCTGGCGCTGCGTGAACGCGGGGTCCGGGAGATGAAGTTCTTCCCGGCCGAGGCCGCGGGCGGCGCGCCGTTCCTGAAGTCGCTGGCCTCGCCGGTGCCGGACGTGCGCTTTTGCCCGACGGGCGGAATCACCCCGGCCTCGGCCCCGACCTACCTGGCGCTGCCCAACGTGGCCTGCGTCGGCGGGTCCTGGATGCTTCCCGCGGACGCGGTCGCCTCGCGCGACTGGTCCCGGGTGGAACAGCTCGCCCGCGAAGCCTCGGGGCTGCGCGGGTAGCAAAAACGTCCCCTGGCGCGCTCTGCCCTGAGGTGCGCCAGGGGCACGGACCGCGGATGGTGGGTCGTATGAGGGTTCGACCCACGAACGAGCAGGTCGTATGAGGGTTCGACCTGCGGAGACCGCGAATAGGGACCCGCTCTTCGGCGAGGAGAGCGGGTCTCTTCTTTTTTGGGCGCTCTGCACCGGATCACGCGGGTTACGCCGACTGGTGGGTCGGCTCCAGGGCGCGGGCCGGCTTGACCACCTTCAGCAGCGGGCCGGTCAGGGTCACCGCCAGCATCGCCGCGTCGTCCTCCAGCTTGCCGCCCACGTGGGCGATCAGGGCCTGCTCGACCGCGTCCAGCATCCCGGCGGCGTCGTTGTGCGCGTAGGTCGCCAGATGTCGGCCCAGCGGGTAGAACACACCGGACGTGTCCCGGGCCTCCGTCACCCCGTCCGTATGCATCAGCAGCACGTCGCCCGGCCGGAACGGGACCGCCTCCACCACACGCGCCGTGGCCGCCGGCAACAGGCCCATGCCCAGCGGCAGACCCGCCTCGCCGATCACCTCGCCCACCGTGCCGCCGCGCACCAGCAGCGGCGACGGATGGCCGCACGCCAGCACCTGCATCGTGCCCTCGCCGGGACACAGCTCGACCATCACGGCGGTCACGAAGTCCTCGGTACCCAGTTGCCGGTTCAGGCTGCGATCCACCCGGGCACCGACCTCCGCCAGGGTCGGCGCGTCGTAGGCCGCCTCGCGGAACGCGCCGAGCGTACGGGCCGCCATGTCGACCGCCTCGAGCCCCTTGCCGCGCACGTCGCCGAGCAGCACCCGCACCCCGTACGGGGTTTCCAGCACCTCGTACAGATCGCCGCCGATCGATGCCTCCTCGGCCGCCGCCCGATAGCGCACCGCGAAGCCGAACCGGCCGATCGTCCGGGGCACCGGCCGCAGCAGCGCCCGCTGGGCCACCTCCGCCACCGACTGCACACGATGCAGCCGGGCGTCCTGGCGCCGCCGCTCCCAGCCGACCCAGCACCCGAACAGCGTCACGATCAGGATGGCGGCCGAGACGCCGGTGGTGGACTTGTCCCCGCCGCCGCCGTACGCGTGCGGGTTCAGCAGGAGCCGGGTCGCCAGCGCCACCGCCCCGGCCGTCGCGGTCAACCACGGGCGGTAGGCCATCGCCACCACCGCCGGGACCGCGATCAGCACCGCGTGCATGTCCAGGTAGTCCGGGGCGAACGCCCGACTCACCAGGACCGCCACGTAGAGGCCCACTGCCACCGGAACTGCTCGACGAGCGGGAAGCGCCAGGGCAGGCATGTATCGGGACCTTTCGTTGTCGCACAGGAGGGGACGGGCCGACGACCAACGCGATCCATGGTCACCCGTACCGAGGTACGCGGACAGGGGCGAAGGTCCCATTAGGTTCAAAACGTATCGAAACCTCGCCAAACAGGCACTTGACAGTGCCGCCATTCGGGTCGGAGGCCAGGCCCCGACCAGGCCCTATGCTGCGCCCATGCCCCGTGACTCCGGCCCCACCAGGCGCCGCATCGTCGAGGCCGCCGAGATCCTGTTCGCGCGGCACGGTCTCGACGTGCCGTTGCAGGACATCACCCGCGCGGCGGGGCAGCGCAACGCCGGCGCGATCCACTACCACTTCGGCGGACGCGAGGGTTTGTTGCGGGCGATCGTCGAGCAGCACGTGCCGGTCGTGTACGCCCGCCGCCAGGCGCTGCTTGCCGCGGCCCGCGAGCGGCCGGAGCGACTGTCCGGGTTCGCCCGCGCGATCGTGCTGCCGATCACCGAGCTGCTGAACGGCTCACCGGCCGACCGGGCCTACCTCCAGATCTCGGTGGAACTGCTGCGCGACGCGACCTCGCCGGTGACCCCGCTGCTCGGCGGCGAGGACGTGCAGGACGTGGTGGACGCGGTGGCCGCGGCCCGCCCCGATCTGCCCGCGACCGCGCTCCAGGCCCGCGCCTTCCTGGTCACCCAGATGGTCGGCATGTTGTGCGCGGCGCGCGCCGCCCGACACAACAGCCCGCCGCGCCCGGACGGCATCGCGCCGACCGGCCTGCTCGGCCCGGAGGCGTTCGACGACCACCTCACGGCGATCGTCGCCGGCGCCCTCGCCGGCAACTGAGCCGGCCCCGGCCCGGAATGCCTTGACTCCTTGCCCCTCTCGTATTAAACACTGCCTTTAATTAACGAGAGAGGGACGCCATGGCGAACCACGACCTGGTCATCAAGGGCGGCATCGTCGTCGACGGTTCCGGCAACCCGCGCGTTCGCGCGGACGTCGCGATCACCGACGGCGTGATCACCGCGATCGGGCGCGTCCCCGCCGAGGACGCGGATCGGGTGATCGACGCGACCGGACTGATCGTCGCGCCCGGCTTCATCGACCTGCACACGCACTACGACGGCCAGGTCTTCTGGGACCCGTACCTGACCACGTCCGGCCCGCACGGGGTGACCTCCGTGGTCACCGGCAACTGCGGCTTCGGCTTCGCCCCGGTACGTGAGGACATGCGCGATCGCGCGATGTTGTCGATGACCGCCGTCGAGGACATCCCCACCGAGACCCTGCGCGAGGGCATGCCCTGGGACTGGGTCACCTTCCCCGAATACCTGGACAGCGTCGAGCGCACCCCCAAGGCGGTCAACGTGCTGCCCTACGTTCCGGTGAACCCGCTGCTGATCTGGGTGCTCGGCCTGGAGCGGGCGAAGGCGGGCGCGCTGCCCACCGACGCCGAACACGCGGAACTGGCCCGCCTGTTGACCGAGGCGATGGACGCCGGCGCGGGCGGCTGGTCGGCGCAGTGCCTGGGCGAGCCGGGCAACCCGAACGGCCGGCTGATGCAGGGCGACTTCGACGGTACGCCGATGCCCACCGACATCATGTGGCCGCAGACCCGGCTGGCCCTGGCCGAGGCCCTGGCCGGACAGGGCCGCGGCTTCATGCAGGTGTCCGGCACGCAGATCACCGAGGAGGAGTACGAACACCTCGTCGAGGTCGGCGGCCGGCCGCTGATCTGGAACGCGGTGATCGCCAACTCGCGCGGCGGCGGCCTGTACCGGCGCAAGATCGAGTGGCTGCGCAGCTGCCAGGAGCGCGGCATCCCGATCTACGGCCAGGCGATGACCACCGACGTCCCGGTGCCGTTCAGCTTCCTGTACGGCGGCGTGTCCACCCGCCCGCCGGTGGCCACGATCTTCGAGGCCGAGACCGTGGAGGCCAAGATCGCGCTGCTGAACGACCCGACGATCCGCGCCGAACTGCGGGAATTCGACCCGCTGTTCTATCACCTGTACCCGGACATGAAGCTGCACCGCACCTTCACCGAGGAGTACAAGCAGTACGAGGGCCTGTCGTTCAAGGAGATCGGCGCGCGGCTCGACCGGCACCCGGTGGACGTGCTGTGCGACGTCACCATCGCCGACGGGCTGACCACCGAGGTGCACACCGGCCAGTTCAACGCCACGCTGGAGGGCCTGAAGGAACTCGTGGACTACGAATACCTGTTGCCCGGCCTGTCCGACGGCGGCGCGCACCTCAAGACGCTCAGCGCGGGCATGTACGGCACCGAGTACATCGTCGAGTACGTCCGCAAGCACGCCTGGACCTCACTGGAGCAGGCCCACTGGCGGTTGTCCGGCCTGCCCGCCCGGTGTGCGGGCTTCACCGACCGCGGCGTGCTGAGCGTCGGCGCCGCGGCCGACATCATCGTCTACGACTACGACGAACTGGCCTACGGCGAACCGAAGTTCGTCCACGACCTGCCCGGCGGCCAACTGCGCACGGTGATCGACGCGAAGGGCTACCGGCACATCCTGGTCAACGGGCAGGTGACGGTCGAGAACGACGAGCCCACCGGCGTGCACAGCGGCGAACTGCTGCGCCACGGAAGGGCGAACCCCCGCTGACCCGAACGCCCCCGCCGACTCGTACGCATGGATCCGGTCCGCACCCGGGTAGGCATGCGACACCGCGAACACGGACGAGCAAGGGGGCGCGATGTCGAAGAAGACCCGCAAGCGCAAGTCCCGTCGCAAGCACCGGGCCAACCACGGACACCGCCCGGCCTGATCGCACCACCGACCCGGATGCGCCGGCCGTCATCGTCGATGACCGCCGGCGCGTCCGGCCGTTGCGGGGCCGCCGTCAGCCGTACATCCGCCGCATCGCGAAGGCGATCATCTGCTCTATGGCCTTGGCGTCGAACATCACCCGGTGCTCGCCGTCGAGGTCGAGCACGAAGCCGTAGCCGTTGGGGAGCAGGTCGAGCACCTCGGCGCCGGTGACGGTGAAGTGTCTGGACTCCTCGCCGGCGTACTTCTTGAGTTCGGCGAGGGAGCTGAACATCGGGATCACCGGCTCGGGGGTGTTGTGCAGGGCCAAAAAGCCCGGGCGATCCCCCCTCGGGCAGAAGACCTTCGACGCGATGAAGATGGACTGGAAGTCCTCGCCGTTCATGACGCCCGTGGCGAACGCGCGCACGGCGTCGGTGAGCGCCGGCGCCTCCGCCCGGGCCTGGGGTTCCTCGGTTGCGTAGCCGTACACACCACGAGGCTAGCGGGTCCGCGGCCGGGGTTTGAGCCCTCGGCCGAGACGGTCATGAGTACCTGGTGGTAACCCGATGGGAACCTCTCGGGGATTGAAAAAGTTACCCATGGGTACGATCATTATGTTACCGACCAGTACACTGGGTTTCGGATCGCTTCGGTCGCTCGCTCGATTCTTCGGGTCGAGCCGTCGAGTCGTCGAGCAGTTTCAGTCAGCGCAGTACACCGGACGCAACCACGGGCGGAGCCTGTCATGGGTCACTACAAGTCGAATCTCCGCGACCTGGAGTTCAACCTGTTCGAGGTCTTCGGGCGCGAGCAGGTCTATGGCACGGGTCCGTTCGCGGACATGGACGTCGAGACGGCCAGGTCGATCCTGTCCGAGGTCGAGCGCCTCGCCGTGAACGACCTCGCCGATTCCTTCGCGGAGGGCGACCGCAACCCACCCGTGTTCGATCCGGCGACGCACTCGGCCACGCTGCCCGAGGCGTTCAAGAAGTCGTACAAGGCCTACATGGACTCCGAGTGGTGGCGCCTCGCGCTCCCGGAGAGCATGGGCGGCACCAACTGCCCGCGCTCGCTGCGCTGGTCGGTGGCCGAACTGGTGCTCGGCGCCAACCCGGCGCTGTGGATGTACGCGGCGGGCCCCGACTTCGCCCAGGTGCTGCACACGCTCGGCACCGAGGAGCAGCGCAAGGTCGCCGGCTTCATGGTCGACCGCCAGTGGGGCTCCACGATGGTGCTGACCGAGCCCGACGCCGGTTCCGACGTCGGCGCGGGTCGGACCAAGGCGGTGCGGCAGGAGGACGGCACCTGGCACATCCAGGGCGTCAAGCGCTTCATCACCTCCGGTGACCAGGACATGACCGAGAACATCATCCACCTGGTGCTCGCGCGCCCGGAGGGTGCGGGCCCCGGTACCAAGGGCCTGTCGCTGTTCGTGGTGCCGAAGTTCCACTTCGACCCGGAGACCGGCGAGCTCGGCGAGCGCAACGGTGCCTTCGTCACCAACGTCGAGCACAAGATGGGCCTCAAGGTCTCCACGACCTGCGAGCTCACCTTCGGCGAGCACGGCGTCCCGGCCGTCGGCACCCTGGTCGGCGAGGTGCACAGCGGCATCGCGCAGATGTTCAAGATCATCGAGTACGCCCGGATGATGGTCGGCACGAAGGCCATCGCCACGCTGTCCACCGGCTACCTCAACGCGCTCGAGTACGCCAAGGAGCGCTTCCAGGGCGCCGACCTCGCGCAGATGACGAACAAGGCTGCGCCGCGCGTGTCCATCACGCACCACCCGGACGTGCGCCGCTCGCTGCTCACCCAGAAGGCGTACGTCGAGGGCATGCGCGCGCTGGTGATGTACACGTCCTCGTGGCAGGACCGGATCGAGGGCGCCGCGCTGGCCGGCGGCACGGACGAGACCGCGGATCGGGTCAACGACCTGCTGCTGCCGATCGTCAAGGGCTATGGCTCGGAGAAGTCCTACGAGCAGCTCGCCCAGTCGCTGCAGACCTTCGGCGGGTCGGGCTTCCTGCAGGAATACCCGATCGAGCAGTACATCCGCGACGCCAAGATCGACACCCTCTACGAGGGCACCACCGCGATCCAGGGTCAGGACTTCTTCTTCCGGAAGATCGTCCGCGACCAGGGCAAGGCGCTGACCGTGGTGGCCGGCGAGATCCAGGAGTTCATCGCCGCGCACGCCGAGGGCGAGCTGGCCGCCGAGGTCAAGCTGCTCGCGACCGCCGCCGAGGACGTCCAGGGCATGGTCGCCGCGATGATCAACCAGCTGATGGCGTCCGAGCAGGAGATCGACTCGATCTACAAGGTCGGCCAGAACACCACCCGCCTGCTGCTCGCCGCCGGCGACCTGGTGGTCTCGTGGCTGCTGCTGCGCCAGGCCTCGGTGGCGCTGGCCAAGCTGGCCGGCACGCCCGGTCGCGACGAGGCGTTCTACCAGGGCAAGGTCGCCGCCGCGAAGCACTTCGCGCGGGAGATCCTGCCGCTGCTCACCCCGCAGCGGCTGATGGTCGAGCAGATCGACAACGCCCTGATGGACCTCCCGGAGGCGGCCTTCTAGTTCGGGCCGCTCGCACTCCACGAGGCGCCGTCTCCCGCTCCCGGGCGAGAGGCGGCGCCTCGCCGTGTCGGGGCCTCGTCAGCTCCCCCGAGGGGGTTGCCACCGGTCCCGACGATTGCCTCGGGCCTCTACCGTGAGGCCATGACTTCGCTGAGCCACGACCGCCACTGCGCCGAGATCGTCGCGCAGACCGATCTGCTTCGGGCCACGATCGAGGGGGCCGACCCGACCGTGCCCGTGCCGTCCTGTCCCGGGTGGAACGTCGGACAGTTGGTGCGGCATCTGGGCGGCGGGCAGCGCTGGGCGGCGAAGACGGTGCGGAGCCGGGCCGCCGAGCCGGTCGCCGATCAGGATTTCCGCGACCTGGCCGCGTACACCCACGAGGATCCCGCCGTGCTCGGGCCGTGGCTGGCCGAGGGGGCCGCGGCGTTGGCGGAGGCGTTGCGCGAGGCCGGGCCCGACGCGGCGCTGTGGACGCCGGTCACCGGCGGCACCGCCGCGTTCTACGCCCGGCGCTTCACCCACGAGACCGCGCTGCACCGGGCCGACGCGACGCTCGCGCTCGGCGCGGACTACGTCCTGGACCACGAGGTCGCGGCGGACGCGCTCGACGAATGGATGGAACTCGGCGCGCTGCCCATGCACTTCGAGGTCCACCCCCGGATGCGCGAACTGCTCGGCCCGGGCCGCACCGTGCACCTGCACGCCACCGACGTCGCGGACGCGGAGTGGGTGCTCGACCTCACCGGCGACGCGATCACCTGGCGGCGGGCGCACGAGAAGTCCGCGGTGGCGCTGCGCGGGCCGCTGGTCGAGTTGTTGCTGGTCGCCTACAAGCGGCGCACCCCCGCCGAGGCGGACGTCGAGATCCTCGGCGACGCCGACCTGCTCGCGTTCTGGCTCGACCGGGTGAGCTTCGGCTGAACCACGCCCACCGGGTCGCCGCTCCGGGCCGCGCCGGGGGCGGGGCGTAGGCTCGTCGGCGGACAACCGCCACGATCCTCGCGGCCGAGCGGGCCGCGCACCTTGGAGTATGCATGCCCTCGCCGCGCTTCGACCGGAGTCACACCGATGATCTGATCGCGTTCATCGGCGCCAGCCCGTCCCCGTACCACGCGGCCGCGAACGTGGCCGCGCGGCTGGAGGAGGCGGGCTTTCGGCGGCTCGAGGAGACGGCCGCGTGGGACGGCGAGGCGGGCGGGCGCTATGTGCTGCGCGGCGGCGCGATCGTGGCCTGGTACGTGCCCGAGGGCGCGGAGAGCACCCGCGGCTTCCGGATCGTCGGCGCGCACACCGACTCGCCGACGCTGCGGGTCAAGCCGCTGCCCGACACCGGCGCGGCCGGCTGGCAGCAGATCGCCGTCGAGGTGTACGGCGGCCCGCTGCTGAACTCCTGGCTGGACCGCGACCTCGGCCTGTCCGGTCGGATCGTGCTGCGCGACGGCCGCGAGCGCCTGGTCTTCGTCGACCGGCCGCTGCTGCGGGTGCCGCAGTTGGCGATCCACCTGGACCGCGCGGTCAACGAGGCCGGGCTGCAACTGGACAAGCAGCAGCACATGACCCCGATCTGGGGGCTCGGCCCGGTCGACGAGGGCGCGCTGATTCGATTCGTGGCCCAGGAGGCAGGGGTGCCCGCCGGCGACGTCACCGGGTGGGACCTGATGGTCCACGACGTCCAGAAGCCGAGCTACCTCGGCCGCGATCGCGAACTGCTCGCCGCGCCGCGCCTGGACAACCTGCTGTCGGTGCACGCGGGGCTGGCCGCGCTGCTCGCCGCCGCGCACGACGGGGCGGCGCACATCCCGGTGCTCGGCGCGTTCGACCACGAGGAGACCGGCAGCGACTCCACCACCGGCGCGGGCGGCCCGCTCCTGGAGACGGTGCTGACCCGGATCGTCAGCGGGCGCGGCGGCTCGCTCGACGACCGCGCGCGGGCGTTCGCCGACTCGTTCCACCTCTCCAGCGACGTCGGGCACGCGGTACACCCGAACTACGTCGGTCGGCACGAGCCGGGCCATCACCCCGTACCCAACGGCGGCCCGATCCTCAAGGTCAACGCCAATCAGCGCTACGCCACCGACGCGCGCGGTCGGGCCGTGTGGACCGCCGCGTGCGAGCGTGCGGGGGTGCCCGCGCAGGTCTTCGTGGGGATCAACTCCCTTCCCTGCGGCACCACGATCGGCCCGATCACCGCGACCCGCCTCGGCATCGAGACCGTGGACGTCGGCGCGGCGTGCCTGTCGATGCACTCCTCGCGCGAACTCTGCGGTGCCGACGACCCGTTCCTGCTCGCCTCGGCCGCCGCGGCTTTCCTGGAGGGCTGAGCACGAGCGTCCGGGGGAGCGACCGCAATGCGCGGCCGCTCCCCCGGGCCCGGGGCTACGTGTGCGGGAGGCGGAATTTGCGGACCCGGTGGGCCGAGGACTCGACCACGGTCAGGTACAGGTCCTCGTCCAGGTCGGCCACCACCGCCACCGCGGCCGGCTCCTCCAGACCGGTGAGCAGGGTCGACACGAACCCGTCCGAGGGGTCGTAGCGCCGCACCGCGCCGTTGTAGGTGTCCGCGACCACCACCGAGCCGTCCGGCAACGTGTCCACACCCAGCGGGTGTTGGAACAGCGCGTGCTCGGCCGGGCCGTCGCGCAGGCCGAAGTCGAACAGGCCGCGCCCGACCACCGTCTCGATGCCGCCGTCCACGAGCCGGCGCAGCGCCGAGCTCTCCGCATCCACCAGCCACAACGTGTGGCCGTCGGGGGAGACCGCCAGGCCCGAGGGCTGGGCGAGGCAGGCGGTGTCCACCGGGCCGTCCTCCATGCCCTCGTCGGTGGTGCCGGCCAGCACCCCGACCCCCTCGCCCACCGGGTCGAACTCCCAGAGCTGGTGGACCCCGGCCATCGCCACGATGATCCGGCCGCCGAACCACGCCACGTCCCACGGGCTGGAGAGATCGATCGTGCGGGCCGCGCCGTGGTCCTCCGCGCCGCGGCGGCGCTGCCGGCCGGTGCCCGCGACGGTCCGGATCGACCCGGTGGCCAGCGAGACGCCGCGCAGCGCGTGGTTGGCGGTGTCGGCGACCACCACGTCGTAGCGCACGTGTGCGGCCACCTCGGGCGGCAGCAGCGCCATGCCGTGCGGCTCGGCCAGCATCGCGTGCCGGGGCCCGCCGTCGAGCAGTCCGCGCCGCCCGGTCCCGATCCGGCGCAGCACCGTGCGCCCGTCGTCGGAGAGTTCGGCGAGCGAGTGGTGGCCGGTGTCGGCGACCAGGAGCGCCCCCGACGGCAACCGGAGCACCTGGCCCGGGAAGCGCAGGTCGGTGCGCGGGGTCTCGGGCCGGTCGACCTCCTCGGCGGACCGGCGCAGCGTGCCCTTGCCGTCGTGCTCGGCGACCAAGTCGGCAATCAGCGACTCGATCTCGCCCACGTGGCCCTCGCCGGACAGTTGCGCGACCACGTAGCCCTCGGGATCGACGACCACCAGGGTCGGCCACGCGTGCACCGCGTACTGCTTCCAGGTGCTCAGCTCCGGGTCGTCCAGGACCGGGTGGCACACCTCGTGCCGCTGTACCGCGCACACCACCGTGCCGTGTTCCGCCTCGTGTTCGAACTTGGGCGAGTGCACGCCGATCACGGTCAGCACGTCGCGGTGACGCTCCTCCAGGCCGCGCAACTCGGCCAGCACGTGGTGGCAGTTCACGCAGGCGGAGGTCCAAAAGTCCAGCAGCACGATCCGCCCGCGCAACCCGGCCAGCGTCGGGCCCGGTCCGGCGGTGTTGATCCAGCCTCCGGAACCGGACCACTCGGGGGCCCGGACCCTGGTTCGACGCGCGGTGCTGCTCATGATGCGAAGTGAACCATCCGCCTCGGCCGCGAGCCGTCGGCCCGCGCGGGTACGGGCCGCACCCCACCCAACCGGGTGTATCCGTACCGCCGCACGCCGGCGTGCCGAAGACGACTGAACGCCGCCATATCGGGCAGTCTGCCGACAAGGCGAGGCGACCGTGGAGGCACCAGTGTTCGGGGACGAGTACGACGGCGGCACCCAGCTCTACCCGGGGATTCCGCCCGGCCGCTATCTCGTGCGGGAGAAGATGTTCGCGATCGGCGACGACTTCTGGGTCACCACCGAGGACGGCGAGAAGGTCTATCTGGTCGACGGCAAGGCGCTGACCCTGCACGACCGGCTGGAGCTCAAGGATTCCGCCGGCACGGTGTTGGCGACCGTGAAGAAGAAGATCGTCAGCATCCATCATGCGATGAAGGTGCAGGACGCGACCGGCGAAACGGTCGCCACGGTGCGCAAGAAGATGTTCACCCCGCTGCACGAGGCGTTCACGGTGGAACTCGCGGTCGGGACCGAACTCACGGTGCGCGGCGACATGTTCCACCACGAGTACGGGATCTCCGGACCGAACGGGCCGGTCGCCCAGATCACCCGCAAGTGGCTGCGGGTGCGGGACACCTACGGCATCGACATCGCGCCCGGCTGGGATCATGCGCTGATCATCGCGATCGCGGTGTGCGTGGACCGGTTGAGCGACGACGAGGACTGAGCCCGCGCGGAGCCCGCCGATCCGTCGACGGTTCGGCGGGTTCGGCATAGAACCGTCCGCCCCCACACGTCTGTTCGGGTGAAAGGGGGCACGGTTGAGATCCCAACGGGAAGAGGACGAGTTCCGCGTCTTCGTCGAGGCCCGGCGGACGGCTCTGGTGCGCACCGCGTACCTGCTGTGCGGCGATCGCGACGAGGCCGAGGACCTGGCTCAGGCCACGCTGACCAAGGCGTATACCTCCTGGGCCCGCGTGTTCGCGGCGCAGAGCCCCGACGCCTACGTGCGGCGGATCATGGTGAACACCCATCTGTCCCGGGTCCGGGTCCGCCGGGTGACGCACTTCCTCACCGACCGGCTGCCGGATCGGGCCGGGCCCGACTCGACCGGCGCGGTGGCCGAACGCAGCGTGCTGATGGCCGCGTTGGGCCGGTTGCCGGCCGGTCGACGGGCGGCGGTGGTGCTGCGCTACTGGGAGGACCGTCCGGAGTCCGAGGTCGCGCAGATCCTCGGGTGTGCGGTCGGTACGGTGCGAAGCCAGACGTTCAAGGGACTCGCCCAACTTCGCAAGGATCCTCAACTCGCCGATCTGATCCCATATCAGACGGAAACCCCCTCGACTTCGGATACGGAGGTGCGGCCATGGCCGACGACGGCACCGCACTGAGGGAGGCGTTCATGGCAGAGATCGAGGCGGCGCGGTTGACCCCGCCGACGGCCGACGCGGCGATCCGCGGCTCGCGCAGGCGCCGGTGGCGCGGGTTCACGTTCGGTGCGGTGACGGTGACCGCGCTGGTGCTGGGCGGTGGCGGCGCGGTGATCGCGGGGGGTGTGCTGGACGCGGAGGGCAGGTCCAACGACATCGTCTCGGTCGACCAGGGCACCCGGCCGCCCGGCGCCACTCCCGACATCGTGGGCACGGGTGTGGTGGCCGGGAAGACGTGGACGTACCGCGCCTGGGCGGAGGGTCCCGAGCGCACCTGCTTCGAGGAGGTCCGGAAGCAGTTCGACAGCGGGTTCGGGAAGGCGTGCGACGTGCGCCCGGGACGAACCGCGCGGGACAAGGCCAACGACCGCAACCGGTTCGGCGGCGGCGGCTCCTTCGGCCGACTCGACGGCGAGAAGAATCTGTACGTGGCGGCGATCCAGGCCGAGGTCTCCCCCGACGTGGCCTACCTGGAGGTCACCTGGCAGGGACACAAGGACCCCGTGGTGATCCACCCCGTGCGGGTCGACCCCGAGACGCGGGTCTACGTCCTGGTGGTGACCGCGCGCAAGGCGGCCCCCGCGTACAAGCTCAAGGCGTACGACGCGGCGGGCAAAGAGGTGAAGAACATCCACCTGTGAGCCGGTCCCGCGGCACGGCGCCGCGGGGCCGGCCCCGACGAGACACGCGGCTCAGAACACCCGGTTCTGCAGGACCGGGAAGTCCTCGCGGGTCTTGGCGACCAGCGCGGGGTCGATCTCGGCGGTCAGCACGGTCTGTTCGGTCCCCGCCTCGGCGACGATCTCGCCCCACGGGTCGATCACCATGCTGTGCCCGCCCATCGCCTGGCCACCCTGCTCGCCGGTGACGTTGCAGGCGAGCACGAACATCTGGTTTTCGATCGCGCGGGCGCGGGACAACACGCGCCAGTGCTCGACCCGCCGCGCCGGCCACGCGGCGGGCAGCACCAGCACCTCCGCGCCCGCGTCCAGGATGCGCCGGAACAGCTCCGGGAAGCGCAGGTCGTAGCACGTCGCCAGGCCCACCTCGGCCCACGGCATGCGAACCTGCGCGGTCTCGGTGCCGCGCGAGATCAGCGCGGCCTCGCCGCCGGTGAAGCCGAAGCGGTGGATCTTGCGGTAGGTGCCGCGCAGCGCGCCGTCGGGGTCGAAGACCAGCGACGTGTTGTAGAGGTTGTCGTCCGGGCCGCGTTCGATGATGCTGCCGGCATGCAGCCAGACGCCGGCGTCGCGAGCCGCGCGGCCCATGGCCTGGGCCGCCGGACCGCGTACCCCCTCGGCGTCCGTCTCCCAGTCGTCGTAGACCCAACCCGTGTGCAGCCACAGCTCGGGCAGCACCACGAGGTGGTCGCCGCGTCGGGCGCGGACCAGGGCGGTCACCTCGGCCAGGCGCTCGCGGGCGGGCACCGCCGGGTCGACGTCGAGTTGTACGAGCGAAACGCGCACTTTCCCCTCACCTACACCGCTTGCTTCCCGCGAACGGGCTGACCGCAGGATCTTTGGCAGCGTAACGTGCCTGCCAGGATCCCGGACCACGTCAAAGCAACGGTCGCTCCCCTCCATTCGACCGGTGACGCAGCGACGAGAGGTAGTACGTGACCATCGACCTGAAAACGCACGTCGACGCCTGGGAGCACTCGGTGCGCTCCCTCAAAGATCTGGTCTCCACCCTGACCGAGGGCCGGTGGAGCAGCCCGACCGAGTGCCCGGGCTGGTCGGTCCGGGACGTGGTGTCCCACGTGATCGGCATCGAGCTGGAACTGCTCGGCGATCCGCGGCCGATCCACACGCTGCCGCGCGATCTACGGCATGTGCACGACGAGTTCAGCCGCTACACCGAGATACCGGTGGACGTGCGGCGCTGCCACACCTCGCCGGAGATGACCGGCGAATTGGAATACGTGATCCTGCGCCGGCGCCGGATGCTCGACGAGTGCGAGCGGGCGCCGGACGACGAGGTGCGCGGCATCATGGGCCGCAGCGTCCCGTACCGCTTCCTGCTCACCCAGCGGGTGTTCGACGTGTGGGTGCACGAGCAGGACGTGCGGCGCGCGATCGGGGAGCCCGGCAACCTGGACTCGCCCGCCGCGCTGATCACCCGCGACTTCCTGCTCGCCGGGCTGGCCCGGGTGGTGGCCAAGGACGCCAAGGCGCCGGCGGGCGCGTCCGTGGTGTTCGACGTGACCGGGCCGGTGGAGTTCATGCGCACGGTCACGGTGGACGAGAACGGCCGGGGCCGGCTCGACGGCCGGGTCCCACTGGGGCCGCTGGTGTCGATCGGCACCGACTGGGAGACGTTCGTGCGGTTGATGTGCGGTCGGGTCGCGCCGAACCGGGCCGAGGTGCGGATCGAAGGCGACCCCGACCTCGCGCAGCGCATCCTGGGCAGCATGGCCGTCACACCCTGAACCGTCGCCCGCGCGCCGAGGGTGCCCGGAGTGCGGTGGGGCGATCGGGCGCGGCCTCAGCCCGCGTCGGACACACTCTCGCGCTCGGGTATACGCCGGGCCACCACGCACACCGGTTCGGGCCGCCGTTCGCGGCCCGCGGCCTTGCGGGCGTAGCGCAACACCTGTACGACGCCCAGGAGCAGCGGCACGGCCTGCACCGCCATCGCCACGCGGTACGCGTTCAGGCCGTGCTCGCCACCGCCGGGCTCGACCAGGTCCAGGACCAGGCCGATGGCGAACAGGCACAGGGTGGCGGCGGCGAATCCGCCGACGTTGACGATGCCGGACACGGTGCCCAGGCGCTGCGGCGGATTGCCCGCCCGGGCGAACTCCATGCCGACCAGGGACAACGCGCCGCCGGGCCCGATCACCAGGGCCAGCAGGACCAGGAGCCACAGCGGCGAGGGCTCGCTCGGGATCAGTACCGCCGCCCAGGCCGCGACGGCGAGCACGGGCTGTCCCACGCACAACACGAGCCGGCTGCCCGGCCGGCGGGTCACCAGCGGGCCGACCACCAGGCACGCGAGCATGTTGATCACGATCGCGACGGTGAGCAGTGCGCTCGCGGCGCCCTTGGACAGGCCCTGGCCCTCGACCAGGAACGGGAAGCCCCACAGCATCAGGAACACCTGCGGCAGGCAGCCGCACGCCCAGTGCACCCACAGGCCGAGCCGGGTGCCGGGCTCCGCCCACGCGGCGCGGACCTGGGACCACATGCCGGGACCGCCCGCCGGCCGGGTGCGCGCCGGGGCACCGGGGTTGTCGCGCAGTACGAGCAGGAGCACCACCAGGACCAGGACGCCGACCCCGGCCGAGACGGCGAAGGTGCGACTCCAGCCGAACGCGTGCAGCGCCCCGGCGAGCGGGGTGGCGCCGGCCAGGTTGCCGGCCATCCCGAGCAGTGCGGTCAACTGGGTCAGCACCGCCACCCGGTTCGGCGGGAACCACACCGCCACCACGCGCAACACGCTCACGAAGGTCATCGCGTCGCCCATGCCGACCAGGACCCGGGCGAGCACCGCGCCCGGGAAACCGTGCGCGAAGGCGAAGGTGAACTGTCCCGCCGTCATCAGCACCAGACCGCACCCGAGCACCCGCTTGGCGCCGAACCGGTCGGTGAGCGCGCCGACGGGTATCTGCAGGCCCGCGTAGACGAGCAGCTGCAACATCGGGAAGAGGGAGAGCTGCGACGCGGAGACGTGGAAGCGCTCCTGGGCCTCGATCCCGGCGACCCCGAGGCTGCTGCGATGGAACACCGCGACGACGTACACCGAGGCCGCCACCGCCCACATGATCCAGGCGATTCGGCCGCCGAGCCGGGTGGGCACTGGGTCCGCAGTTGGCTTCACAGTACACATACATTATCGGACGCCGTCGGACATACGTCCGGCCGGGCCCCGAACAGGGCCCGGCCGGACGAAGTCCGCAACCCGGGGATCAGCCGCGCACGAACAGCAACTTCGGCCGCTCCAGCATCTGCGCCACGTCGGCCAGCACGCGCGAGCCCAACTCGCCGTCCACCATGCGGTGGTCGAACGACAACGACAGCGTGGTCACCTGCCGGGGCTTGACCTTGCCCTTGTGCACCCACGGCTGCTCCCGGATCGCGCCCACCGCCAGGATCGCGGCCTCGCCCGGGTTGAGGATCGGTGTGCCGCCGTCCACCCCGAACACGCCCACGTTGGTGATGGTGACCGTGCCGCGGGCCAGGTCGGCGGGCGAGGTGCGGCCCTCCCGCGCGGTGGCCACCAGCTCGGTGAGCGCGCCGGCGAGCGCGGTCAGGCTCTTGCCGCCCGCGTCCTTGATGTTCGGCACGATCAGGCCGCGCGGGGTGGCCGCGGCAATTCCCAGGTTGATCCGGTCCCGGACGACGATCTCCTGGTTCGCCTCGTCCCAGGAGGCGTTGATCTCCGGATGCCGGGCGATCGCCACCAGCAGCGCCCGGGCGACCAGGAGCAGCGGGCTCACCTTGGTGCCCGCGAAGTCGGGCAGCTCGCGCAGCTTGCGCACGAGTTTGACGGTGCGGGTCACGTCCACCGTCACCCACTCGGTGACGTGCGGCGCGGAGAACGCGCTGGCCACCATCGCCTGCGCGGTCGCCTTGCGCACTCCCTTGACCGGGATGCGCCGCTCGCCGGCGATCGTCTCGCCCGGTCCGGTCGCCTGGAACGGCTGCGCCGCGGGCGCCGGCGCCGGGCGGGCGGCGGCGTGCACGTCCTCGCGGGTGACGGTGCCGCCGGGGCCGGAGGGCTGTACCGACGCGAGGTCCACGCCCAGGTCCCGGGCCAGCTTGCGAACCGGCGGCTTGGCGAGGGCGAGGGAGCCGCCGGCCGGGGCGGGGCGGGCCGCTCCGTTCGTCGGCGCCGTGGCGTCGGCCCTGCGGGGTCGCCGTTTGCCGCTGCTGGTGCGTACGCCGTAGCCGACGAGCACCGCCGTGCGGGTCTCCTTGCCCTTCTCCTTGCCCGCCTCCTCGGTCGGGGCCGGCGCGGCGCTCGGGGCCGGCGCCTCGGCGACCGGCTCGGCGACCGGCTCCGGGACGAGGTCGGCCGCGAGGGCCTGCTCCCGCTCCGGCTCGGCCGCGGCCACGGCGGTGCCCGCGGGCGCGACCGCGATGATCGGCGCGCCGACCGCGACCGTGTCGCCCTCGGCGGCCAGCAGTTCGGTCACCACCCCGTCGTACGGACACGGCAGTTCGACCAGCGCCTTGGCCGTCTCCACCTCGACCATGATCTGGCCGTCGTGCACCTCGTCGCCGGCCTTGACGTGCCAGACGACGATGTCGGCCTCCTCCAGGCCCTCGCCGACGTCGGGCATCAGGAACTTCTTCACCTCGGACACGGGGTTCCTCACCAGGCCAGGGAGCGGTCGACGGCATCGAGCACACGGTCGAGGTCGGGGAGGTACTCCTCCTCGACCCGGGACGGCGGGTACGGCGTGTGATAGCCGCCGACCCGCAACACCGGTGCCTGAAGGTGGTAGAAGCAGCGCTCGGTGATGGTCGCGGCCACCTCCGCGCCGATGCCCAGGAACGACGGGGCCTCGTGGACGACCACCAGGTGTCCGGTGCGCTTGACCGACTCCTCGATCGCGTCGAAGTCCAGCGGGGACACCGAGCGCAGGTCGATCACCTCCAGCTCGCGCCCCTCCTCGGCGGCCACGGCGGCGGCCTCCAGGCAGGTGGCCACCATCGGGCCGTAGGCGAGCACGGTGCACGCGTCGCCGGAGCGCACCACGCGGGAGTCGTACAGCGGTCCCGGGGTGGCGGCGGTGTCCACCTCGGCCTTGGTCCAGTAGCGCCGCTTGGGCTCCAGGAAGATCACCGGGTCGTCGGAGGCGATCGCCTGCTGGATCATCCAGTAGGCGTCCACCGGGTTCGAGCACGCCACCACGCGCAGGCCCGCGGTGTGCGCGAAGTACGCCTCCGGCGACTCGCTGTGGTGCTCGACCGCGCCGATGCCGCCGCCGAAGGGGATGCGGATCACGATCGGCAGCCGCACGTAGCCCAGCGAGCGGGCGTGCATCTTGGCGAGCTGGGTGACGATCTGGTCGAAGGCGGGGAAGACGAAACCGTCGAACTGGATCTCCACGACCGGCCGGTAGCCCGCGAGGGCGAGGCCGATCGCGGTGCCCACGATGCCGGACTCGGCCAGCGGGGTGTCCACCACCCGGTCCTCGCCGAAGTCCTTCTGCAGGCCGTCGGTGACCCGGAAGACACCGCCGAGCTTGCCGATGTCCTCGCCCATGATCAAAACCTTGGGGTCGCTCTCCAGGGACCTGCGCAGTCCCGTGTTGAGCGCCTGCACCATCGACATCTGACGGGTCGTGCCCGTCGACTGTGCGGGAGCCATCAGTGCCCGTCCTCCCCGGCGTCGACGAAGGACGCGTGATAAGCCTCGAACTCGGCCCGTTCCCGTTCCACGAGCGGGTGCGGCTCGGCGTAGACATTCGCGAACATGGAGGCCGGATCCGGGTCCGGCATGGTGCGCACGCCATTGCGTACGCGCTTGCCCAATTCCTCGCTCTCCGCCTCCAGATCGGCGAAGAACCCGGGGTCGCCGATGCCCTGCTTGTGCAGGAAGGCCTTGAGGCGTTCGATCGGGTCCTTGAGCTTCCACTCCTCGAGTTCCGCGCTCAACCGATAGCGGGTCGGGTCGTCGGAGGTGGTGTGCGCGCCCATGCGATAGGTGAACGCCTCGATCAGCATCGGGCCCTCGCCGCGCCGGGCCCGGTCCAGGGCCGCCCTGGTCACCGCAAGGCACGCGAGCACGTCGTTACCGTCGACCCGAACTCCGGGAAATCCGAATCCGGCGGCACGCCGATACAGCGGCACCTTCATCTGGCGTTCGGTGGGTTCGGAGATCGCCCACTGATTGTTCTGGCAGAAGAACACCACGGGGGCGTTGAACACGGCCGCGAAGGTGAATGCCTCGTTGACGTCGCCCTGGCTGGAGGCGCCGTCGCCGAAATAGGTGACGACCGCGCCATCGGTTCCGTCACGCTGCACACCCATCGCGTATCCGACGCCGTGCAGACTCTGTGCGCCGATGACGATCGTGTAGAGATGGAAATTGTTCTCGCGTGGATCCCAACCGCCGTTGTTGACGCCGCGGAACATCCCGAGCAGATTCAGCGGATCGACACCGCGACACCATGCGACGCCGTGTTCACGGTACGTGGGAAACACATAGTCGGTCGAACGCAGCGCGCGCCCCGAACCGATCTGCGCGGCCTCCTGGCCGAGCAGGGAGGCCCACAGGCCCAACTCGCCCTGCCGCTGGAGGGCGGTGGCCTCGGCGTCGAAGCGGCGCACCAGCACCAGGTCGCGGTACAGCGCCAGGTATTCGTCGTCCGAGAGGTCGACCGCGTAATCCGGATGCTCCACCCGCTCGCCCTCCGGGGTGAGCAACTGGATCAGCTCGGGACCGGCTCCGGAATCGGGCGGAAACAAAGTCCCGTCCGTACTGTCCACTGCCACGTTCTCTCCTCCGTCTGTCCGGTCCGCGGGGTCGCCGTGGACCGGGTCCGGATCGCCGGGCCCGGTTCCGCGCGGGGTGTGCGCGGCTACCTTGATGTGCAGACACGGCGATTGGTGGCTGTACTTCCTAGGATTTCCTAGGAATTCCCGAGTGAATCCGGGAGGCGCCTGCGCACAGGCATGCGGTTCGGAAACCGCACACCGCAACGTTACCCACCAGTCCGGCCGGGACGTAGTGGCGACCGGCCCGAACGTGGCGGCCCCCTTTGTGGTTCTCCGACAAATGGCCGGCGTGTCGGACCCGAACCGCCCATGCGGCGGCATCACAGAGCGACCACCGAGAGCGCGTGGGAACCTGTACAAGTGACTGATCAGGGAAGCATTCGGGTATTTCTCCTCGATGATCACGAAGTGGTACGCCGGGGCGTCCACGAGTTGTTGTCGATCGAGGCGGACATCGACGTGGTCGGCGAGGCGGGCACCGCCGCCGAGGCGCTGGTACGCATCCCGGCGACCCGGCCGCAGGTCGCGGTGCTCGACGTCCGGCTGCCGGACGGCAGCGGGGTCGAGGTGTGCCGCGAGATCCGCTCGCAACTGCCCGACGTGCGTTGTCTGATGCTCACCTCGTTCTCCGACGACGAGGCGCTGTTCGACGCGATCATGGCGGGCGCGTCCGGCTACGTGCTCAAGGACATCCGCGGCTCGGACCTGGTCGGCGCGGTCCGCGACGTGGCCGCGGGCAGGTCCCTGCTCGACCCGGCGGCCACCACCCGCGTGCTGGAACGGCTGCGCGGCGGCGATCGCGGCGACGAACGCCTGGCCGCGCTCAGCGACCAGGAGCGCCGGATCCTGGACCTGATCGGCGAGGGCATGACCAACCGCCAGATCGGCGCCGAGATGCACCTGGCCGAGAAGACGGTCAAGAACTACGTCTCCGGCCTCCTGGCCAAACTCGGCATGGAACGCCGCACCCAGGCCGCCGCGTACGTGGCCCGCCAAAAGGCCGAGAAGCGCAGGTAGTCGGCGGCGCCCCGGGTCGGGCCCGGAACACGGGTGGGGCCGACGGCCGGGCCCCGATCGCGGGGTCCGGCCGTGTGGGCGTACGGGTCAGGTTTCCGAGGACTTGGTGAGCGGTTCGGGGGTGGGGGGCTCGTCGATTTCGACCTCGATGCGGACCGAGTCGGTCGGGAGCGGGTCGGGCTTGGGGGCGGTGCCGTTGGTGCCGTTCGTGTTGGACAGGAGTTGGCGGGCTATGCCGAGGCCGGTGCCGCCCATGGTGAGGGCCTTGGCGAAGAGGTCGCCGAGCCCGTCGCCGCCGTTGAGCAGGACCATGTGGTCGACGTTGCCGAATGCCTCGGCGCCGGCGCGAACGATCTCCGGCCAGTTCTCGGCGAGTTGTTGGGCGACCACGGCCTCCTGGTTCTCCGCCAGCGCCGCCGCGCGGGCCGCGATGGCCGCCGCCTCGGCGAGGCCCTTGGCCTTGGCCGCCTCGGCCTGCGCCTTGCCGGTGGCCAGCGTGGCCTCGGCGGCGGCCAGACCGCGTACCTTGGTCGCCTCCGCGTCGGCGATCGCGGCCAGTTCGGTCTCACGGGCGTTCGCCTCGGCCGCCGAGATCCGCGCGTCGCGCTCGGCCTGGGCCCGGGTGCGGATCTCGTACGCCTTCGCGTCGGCCGGCTTGCGTACGTCCGCCTGGAGCTGTTGCTCGCGCCGCATGGCCTCCAGCTCGGCGACCCGGGTCTCCTGGACCACCACCTCCTGCTTGGCGGCGGCGTCGGCCAGCGGGCCCGCCTGCGCCGCGCGCGCGCCGGCCTCGTCCCGCTCGGCCTGGTAGCCGGCCTGCTGGATCTCGCTGTCCCGGGTGGCCTGGGCCATCCGCGCCTTGGCCTCCTGCTCGGCTTCGGTGGCCTTGCGGGTGGCCAGCGCCTCGGCAATCCGCGCGTCGCGGACCACCGCCGCGGTGTGCGGCGCGGCCATGTTCTTGATGTAGCCCGTCGGGTCCTCGATCTCCTGGATCTGCAGGCTGTCCACGATCAGCCCGAGCTTTTCCATGTCCGACCCCGACGCCGCGCGCACATGCGCGGTGAGCTTCTCCCGGTCCCGGATCATGTCCTCGACGGTCAGCCCGCCGACGATCGAGCGCAGATGGCCGGCCAGCACCTTGCGGACCCGGGACTCCATCTGCTTCTGCTGGTCCAAAAAGCGCCTGGCCGCGTTGGCGATCGAGACGTAGTCGTCGCCGATCTTGAAGATGACCACGCTCTGCACCCGCAGCGGGATGCCCTGCGTGGTCACACATTCGACGCTGAGCTCGGCCTCGTTCAGGTCGAGCGAGAGCTTGCGTACGGCCTGCACGAACGGCAGGACGAGCGTGCCGCGCCCGGTGACGATGCGAAACCCCATGCCCTCGCCGAGTCCCTCGGTGTGATGCCGGGAACCGGAGATGACCAGCGCCTCGTTGGGCTCGGCGACGCGCCACATGAGCTTGAAGACAACGACCAGGACGATGAGCAGACCGAGCACGATGAGCACGGTGTAGAGCACGGAGCATTCCCCCTTCGGCCTGACTCGGAGTGTCCTCGCCGGGCACAAGGCCGCCAAGAGGGAGCTCCCCAGGGGCAGTTGCCACCCGTCGCGAAGCCGGGCCGGGCCGATCCGCGGCTCAGCCGAAGGCCGACGCCACGTACACCGTGCGCGGCGGCAGATACTCCACGATCACCACCAGCTCCCCCACGGCGTGCTCCTCCCCGGGCAGCGCGGAGTACGCGAGGAACGCCTCCACCCCACCGCGTACCTCGATCATGACCTCGCCCACCAGACCGGGGCCGATTCCCCCGGTGACCTTGCCGCGTTTGCCGACCATGTCGCCCATTGTGTGGCCCGGTCGCCCGACTCGGTGCCGCCGGCGCGATCCGACCCGCCCACCCGGGGCGGGTGGGCGGGCGGACCGGTGCCGGCGGGGTCAGCCCAGGAGCGTGGTGCCCTCGTCCGAGGCCTCGCGCAGGCGCGAGCGCATGAACGGCAGAATGCCGCGGTGCAGGATCGCCCGGCGCCATTCCTCGCGCGCCAGGTACACCTCGACCTCCCCGGTCGGCCGCGCCCGGTTGCGCGCGGCCACCGCGAGCATGGCGAGTCCCCCGATCGCCGCCGCCCCGAGCGAGATGCCGATCGCCGCGATCGAGGCGAGTTGCATCGTGTGCTGCATGCCCGGGTCGTCCATCGTGAGCGGCAACAGCACGTAGCCCACGATCAGGAAGACGACCGCCGAGATGCCGGCCACGATCACCGCCATCGCCGTGGCGAGGGCGAACCAGCCGAAGCTCTCGCCCGCCTCGATCATCGAGGCGCCGAAGTCCGGTCGGATGCCCGACTCGAAACGCTGCTCCGTACGTTCGTACCGGTCGTATTCGTCGCGCGCCGTCTCGGCGATCGACAGGGTCGCGTCCAACGTGGCCGTCCGCAGTTGCTCGACGTTCAGGTTGGGTACCGCCGCGAGACCGGAGAGGGTTTCCTCCAGGTGCAGTGCGTCGTCGACGAACTGCTCGTACTGGCGGCGGTGCTCGTCACTTCCAAACCAGTGTTGCATCGGATCCCCCGAATGAGGCCGCGCGGGCGTTTCCCGCGTCCGCCGGGCCCGTCAGGGGACCCGTGCAAGCTGTCGGTGGATCAACGACCCGCAAAAGCACCTGACGGTGTCGAGGCGGATACCTATTGATGATAGGGTGTACCTCCGCCTTTTGGGCAGGGAGTTCCCTACGACGGTCACTCGTCCCCGGGGTCGGCGGCCAGATCGCCCAGGTCGTACACCCGACCCTGCGTCTCCTCCAACGCGCTGGGAAGCACGCCCGGTTCGGGGGCGGTCAGCGGCAACCGCGCGACCAGGCACGGGCCGCCGAGGTAGATGCCGCCGTCCAGGTTGACCACCTGACCGTCCGCGTACACGCGCGGTCCGGCGATCGTCGAGGGGTCCTCGCCCGTCTGGTACGGGATCGGGGTGTGGCCGTGCACGATCCGCCGCCCGCCCAGTTCGCTGAGCAGATCGGCCGCCGCGTACGGGCCGACCTCGCCCATGAACGCGCCGCGCCGGGTCAGGTTGCGGAACAGGTCCCACCACGAGAGCGGGTCCGGCTCGCGCAGTATGTCCGCGACGGCGCCGTCCACCTCCTCGATGGTGTCGCCGTATTCGAGGTAGGCGTTGCTGTCGGAGTGGATCAGCAGGTGCCCGTCGACCACCGCGGCCACCGGCTGCCCGGCCAGCCAATCGGCCTGTTCGTCGGTGAAGCGCTCCAGGTCGGACTGCATGCCGCCGTTGCGCAGCCAGATCTCGCGGAAGGTGGTCGAGCCGCCCGCGACCGGCACCGGGTGATCGCCGAAGCGGAACACGCCCAGGAGCAGGATCTCGTGGTTGCCGAGCAACATCCGGGTGCTGCCGCCGGCCTCGGCCGACTCGCGGGCCAGCGACATGGCCAGTTCGACCACGCCGATGCCGTCGGGGCCGCGATCGGTGAAGTCGCCGAGGAACCACAGGCGCGAGCGTCCGCCGCTCCAGTGCGCGTCCTCGTCGATCAGGTCCCGGGCGCGCAGGGCGGCCTTGAGCTCCTCCAGATGACCGTGGACGTCGCCGACCACGTACAGCGGGGCGTCCTGCTCCGCCGCGGCGCCCGTGGGGGCCGGTGTAGCCGAGACGTTGCTCACCAGAAGGGTCCTTTCTTCAGATCGGCACCACCGTACGGCGGCGGTTCCGACACCCGTTGTGAACCAAGACGCACAACAGCCGGGTTCGGCTGCGGCTCACCCGGTCCGATTCGGATGATTCCTGGACCGTATCTCTCGTGCGGGCACGGTGGAACGGACCACGCTCAATTGTGCGTGGACCCGCGACCGTGTACCCCGGCGCCCCCACCCCCGGGTGTGGCCGGGCACCGGGCGGCGGATCGGGGCGAACACACCGGTCAGCGGCGCGTGGAGGAATCCCGGACGGAGAGCCGGGTGGGCACGGTGCGCTGGGCGGGCAGCAGCGGCCCGGCTCCGGCGTCCTCGATCACCCCGACGAGCAGTTCCACCGCCCAGGCGCCGGCCAGGGCCGGTTGCAGGCTCAGCGAGGTCACCGACGGGTCGGCCCCCTCGCCGCAGCAGGCCAGGAGCAGGTCGTCGGGCACCCGCAGGGCACGCTCGCGGGCCGCGTCCAACAGCTCGGCCGCGCAGCCCTCGTGCAGACCGAACACCGCGTCGGGCCCCCGGTCGAGCAGGCGGGCGGCGGCGGCCCGGCCCGCGCCGGGGGTGCGGGCCTCGTACTCCTCGGTGATCGCCGGCACACCCCGGTCCGCGCACCACGCCCGATAGCCCGCGACCCCCTTGTCGGCGCCGGGTCCGTCGGCGGCGGCGAGCAGGCCGATCCGCTCGGCGCCTGCGTCGGCGAGGTGGTCGAGCACCGAACGCACGGCCGCCACGTGGTCGTTGTCCACCCAGCCGTAGACCGGGGTGGAGCCGGGGTGGCCGCCGCTGACCACGGGCACGCCCCGACGCAGCAGCTCGTGCACGAGCGGATCGTCGTCGGCGGGGTCGACGACGATGGTGCCGTCGAGCGCGACGTTGCCCCAGACGTCGTGCGGGGAGGACGCGGGCAGCACGACGAGCGCGTAGCCCAGGTCGAGCGCGGTCGCGGTGGCCGAGCGCACCAGCTCGGCGAACCAGGCGAACTCGGTGAGTGCGAACGGCTCCGTCGAGCGCATGGTCGTGGTCAGCCCGAGCAACCCCGACCTGCCGGTGCGCAGGGTGCGCGCGGCGGCCGACGGGCGGTAGCCCAGCCGGTCGGCGACCTCGCGCACGTGCACACGGGTCGTGTCGGGCAGTCGGCCCTTGCCGTTGAGCGCGTCGGAGACGGTCGTGATCGACACCCCGGCAGCCGCTGCGACGTCCCGGATGCCCACCCGGATCCGCCGCCCCACACGCGGTACATCTGGCGCTGTCATCGTCACGACACTAGGGCGAATGGGCCGCCCTGGCCGGGTTCATGTCATTGCTTTACGAAGAAACGTATCGCCCCATACCTGCCCCTGAACGTTCGGCGAAGGGCGCCCTCCGTCCGGGAACCCCCTCCGGGGCCGGCGGATCATAGAGTGAGACGACCGGGACGTGCGCCCAGGCACCCCGACCAGTATGCGAGGAGGACGGGCGTGACCGAGCACAACGCCCCAGGCAGCGACGACGGCACCACCCCGCGGTTCCGGGCCGCCCTGGCGGCGGTGCCCGCCTACAAGGCGGGTCGACCGCCCGCACCGGCCGAGGGTCTACCGGCGTACAAGCTCTCGTCCAACGAGAACCCGTACCCGCCGCTGCCCAGCGTGCACAAGGTGGTGGCGGACGCCGTCGGCGAGATAAATCGCTACCCGGACCCGGCGAACGCGGAGCTGGCCGAGACGCTGGCCGAGCGGTTCGGGGTGCCCGCGTCGCACATCGTGGTGGGCAACGGTTCGGTGACCGTGGCCCAGCAGTTGGTCAACGCGACGGCCGGCGAGGGCGACGAGGTCGTCTTCGCGTGGCGCTCGTTCGAGGCGTACCCGATGCTCGTGCTGCTCGCCGGGGCGACGCCGGTGATGGTCCCGCTGCTCGCCGACGAGAGCCACGACCTGGACGCGATGGCCGCCGCGATCACCGACCGGACCCGGCTGGTCTTCGTGTGCAACCCGAACAACCCGACCGGCACGGTGATCCACCGCGCCGAGCTGGAGCGGTTCCTGGACCGGGTACCGCGCCACGTGGTGGTCGTGCTGGACGAGGCGTACCGCGAGTTCATCCGGGACGAGCGGGTGCCGGACGGGGTCGAGCTGTACCGCGAGCGGCCGAACGTGGTGGTGCTGCGCACGTTCTCCAAGGCGTACGGGCTGGCCGGCCTGCGGGTGGGCTTCGCCATCGCGCACGAGGCGGCGGCCGACGAGCTGCGCAAGACCGGGATGCCGTTCGCGGTGAACCGGCTCGCCCAGGTGGCGGCGATCGCCTCGGTCGGCGCCGAGGCCGAACTCCTGGAGCGGGTCGAGGCGTTGGTCCAGGAGCGGACCCGGGTGCTGGAGACGCTGATCGGCCAGGGCTGGACGGTGTTCGACTCGCAGGCCAACTTCGTCTGGCTGCGGCTCGGCGAGCGCACCGGCGAATTCGCCGCGATGTGCGAGGCGGCCGGGGTGTCGGTGCGCCCGTTCGAGGGCGAGGGCTGCCGGATCACGATCGGTGAGAGCGAGGCCAACACGATCTTCCTGGAGCAGGCGGCACGATTCATGGAGAAGTAGCGCCAGAGCGCCGAAATGAGCCCCTTCGGGCACCCCCCTCCAGGGTGCCCGGAGGGGCTCGCTAGTGTTTGTGAACGGATGCACAAGCTCGACTTTGTGAACCCATTCACAAAGTCGTGCCCGTTGAACCCGCGCATCCATCCCGGTTCATCCGGGTTCGTCCGGCGGAGTGTCGGGCGAGGAGCGCGGGGCGGCGTGTGCATCGTGAACCAAACGTGCCTCGCGCGCTCGCGGGCGGGACACGACCGGCGATCAGGAGGAATGAGGGGCCCATGGACCTCGCCGTCGAAACACTCGACGTAGCCCGGTGGCAGTTCGGCATCACGACCGTCTACCACTTCCTCTTCGTGCCACTGACGATGGGTTTGTCCATCCTCGTCGCCTGCCTGCAGACCGCGTGGGTGCGTACCGGCAAGGAGCACTACCTCCGGGCCACCAAGTTCTGGGGCAAGCTCTTCCTGATCAACTTCGCGCTCGGCCTGGTGACCGGCATCGTGCAGGAGTTCCAGTTCGGGATGAACTGGTCCGACTACTCGCGCTTCGTCGGCGACATCTTCGGCGCCCCGCTGGCAATCGAGGCGCTGGTCGCGTTCTTCCTGGAGTCGACCTTCCTGGGGTTGTGGATCTTCGGCTGGGACCGCCTGCCGAAGAAGATCCACCTGGCCACCATCTGGGCCGCCGCGATCGGCACGATCCTGTCGGCCTACTTCATCCTGGCCGCCAACTCGTGGATGCAGCACCCGGTCGGGTACAAGATCAACCCGGAGACCGGCCGCGCCGAGCTGACCGACTTCGTGGCGGTGCTCACCAACAACACCGCGATCGCCGCGTTCCTGCACATCCTCCCGGCCGCGTTCCTGGTCGCCGGCGGCTTCCTGATCGGGATCAGCTGCTGGCACCTGCGCAAGCGCAACGAGGTCGCGGTCTTTCGTCCCTCGCTCCGGCTGGGCCTGTGGGTGTCGGTACTCGCCGGCGTCGGCCTCGCGCTCACCGGTGACATGCAGGGCAAGCTGATGTACGACCAGCAGCCGATGAAGATGGCCTCGGCCGAGGCGCTGTGGGAGACCTCCAAGCCCGCGCCGTTCTCGATCTTTTCCTACGGCGACGTGCAAAAGGGTCACAACAAGGTCGCCATAGAGGTCCCCGGCGCGTTGTCCTTCCTGGCCAAGAACGACTTCGACGCCGAGTTGCCGGGGATCAACGACCTCCAGGAGCAGTCGGTGGTCAAGTACGGCCCCGGCGACTACCGGCCCAACATCTTCGTCACCTACTGGTCGTTCCGACTGATGATCGGCGTGGGCATGGTCACCGCGGGCATCGGCCTGGTCGGGCTGTGGTTGACCCGGCGCAAGCGGGAGTTGCCGAGCAATCCGTGGGTGTACCGGGTCGGCCTGTGGACCATCGCGTTCCCGTTCGCGGCCAACTCGTTCGGCTGGATCTTCACCGAGATGGGTCGCCAGCCGTGGCTGGTGTTCGGGGTGCTCAAGACCGAGGCCGGAGTGTCGCCGAGCGTGTCCACGGGTGAGGTGCTCACCTCACTGATCGTGTTCACCCTGCTCTACGGCGCGCTCGCGGTGGTCGAACTCGGCCTGATCCGGCGCTACGTCAAGGCCGGCCCCGAGCCGATCAAGCCGGCCGCGGACAAGCACCCCGACGATCCGTCGGGCGGGGGCGAGGACGCCGACCGGCCGCTCGCCTTCGCGTACTAGGGGAGAGGGAGAGGGTCATGGGACTCAACGAATTCTGGTTCCTGCTGATCGCCGTGCTCTGGATCGGCTACTTCTTCCTCGAGGGCTTCGACTTCGGCGTCGGCATCCTGACGAAGGTGCTGGCCCGGAACGAGACCGAGCGCCGGGTGCTGATCAACACCATCGGTCCGGTCTGGGACGGCAACGAGGTGTGGCTGATCACCGCGGGCGGGGCGACCTTCGCGGCGTTCCCCGAGTGGTACGCGACCCTGTTCAGCGGCTTCTACCTGCCGCTGCTGCTGATCCTGGTGGCGCTGATCCTGCGTGGGGTGGCGTTCGAATACCGGGCCAAGCGCGACGAGGACCGCTGGAAGCGCGGCTGGGAGCAGGCGATCTTCTGGGGTTCCCTGGTGCCGGCGTTCCTGTGGGGCGTGGCGTTCGCGAACATCACGCGCGGGGTGAAAATCGACGGGAACAAGGAGTACGTCGGCGACCTGTTCGACCTGCTCAACCCGTACGCCCTGCTCGGCGGCGTGGTCACCACGGTGCTGTTCACCTTCCACGGCGCGGTGTTCGTCGCGCTCAAGACCGACGGCGACATCCGGGGACGGGCGCGCGCGCTGGCCGCACGCCTCGGCCTGGGCACCGCGGTGCTCGCGGCGGCGTTCCTGATCTGGACCCAGGCCGCGCACGGCAACGGCCGTACCCTGGTCGCGCTGATCGTCGCGGTCGCGGCCCTGGTCGGCGCGCTGGCGATGAACCGGATCGGGCGCGAGGGCTGGGCGTTCGCGATGTCGGGCCTGACGGTGATCGCGGCGGTGGCGATGTTGTTCCTGTCGCTGTTCCCGAGCGTGATGCCCTCCAGCCTGGACTCGGCGTGGGATCTGACCATCCACAACGCGTCCTCGACGCCCTACACGCTGAAGATCATGACCTGGGTCGCCGCCTTCATGACCCCGATCGTGCTCTGCTACCAGGCGTGGACGTACTGGGTGTTCCGCAAGCGGATCAGCACGAAGAGCATCCCGACCAAGCCGGCGTTCGGGGCGGCGGCGGCCGATCTGGTGGGGAAGTAGGGGTTCGGCGGTGGGGCCGGTGGGCCGCCGGCCCCGACGCGGCGACCCGAAGACGCAACGACGTACCGAAGAGAGCGGATCGTGAAGCCTGTTGACCCGCGCCTGCTGACCCACGCCCGAGCCACCCGGGGCTTTTTGGCCCTGACGGTGGTGCTGGGCACGGCGGGCGCGGGTCTCGTGCTCGTCCAGGCGGCATTGCTCGCCCGGGTGATCGTGGCGGCCTTCGAGGAGGGCGCCGGGGTCGGCGACCTGTGGCCGGAGCTGGGCCTGCTGGCCGGTGTGATCGCGGCCCGCTCGGCGATCTCCTGGCTCACCGAGGTGGTCGCGCACCGCACCTCGGCGGCGGTGAAGTCGCAGTTGCGCTCGCGGCTGCTCGCGCACGTGGTCCGGCTCGGTCCGGCCTGGCTGAACCGGGAGCGGTCGGGTGAGCTGACCACGCTCGCCACCCGGGGTGTGGATGCGCTGGACGGCTACTTCGCGCGTTATCTGCCGCAGTTGGTGCTGTCCGTCACGGTGCCGGTGGCGGTGCTCGCGCGCGTGGTGTTCGGCGACTGGATCTCGGCCGCCACGATCGTGGTCACCCTCCCGCTGATCCCGCTGTTCATGGCGTTGATCGGGATGGCCACGCAGAAGTACATGGACCGGCAGTGGAGCGTGCTGAACCGGCTGGCCGGGCACTTCCTGGACGTGGTCGCCGGGCTGCCGACGCTGAAGGTGTTCGGGCGGGCCAAGGCCCAGGCCGCGTCGATCCGGGCGATCACCGACGACTACCGCCGGGCCACCCTCAAGACCCTGCGGATCGCGTTCCTGTCCTCGTTCGCCCTGGAACTGCTCGCCACCATCTCGGTCGCGCTCGTCGCGGTCGGCGTGGGCCTGCGCCTCGTCGACGGGGACCTGGGTCTGGAGACCGCGCTCGTGGTGCTGATCCTGGCGCCCGAGGCATATCTGCCGCTGCGTCAGGTCGGCGCCGAGTATCACGCGAGCGTCGAGGGAGTCAGCGCCGCGGAACGGGTGTTCGAGGTGCTGGAGACCGCGCCGGACGCTCCGGCCGGGACCGCGCCGGTGCCGGATCCGCGCTCGGCCGACGTGGCGCTGCACGGGGTGACGGTGCGGTACGAGGGACGCGCGGACGCCGCGCCGGCGGACGTGGACCTGACGGTGCGGCCCGGCGAGACGGTGGCGCTGACCGGTCCGAGCGGGTGCGGGAAGTCGACCCTGCTCGCGGTGCTGCTCGGCTTCGTGCGGCCGGCGTCGGGGCGGGTCACGGTGGGCGGGGTAGACCTGGCCGATCTCGATCCGCGGGCGTGGCGGGCGCACATCGCGTGGGTGCCGCAGCGGCCCTACCTGTTCGCGGGCACGATCGGGGCGAATGTACGGCTGGCCCGGCCGGACGCGAGCGACGCCGAGGTGGCCCGGGCGCTGGCCGACGCGGGGGCGGCCGACTTCGTGGCGCGCGCGGGGGGCCTCGACGCGCCGCTGGGCGAGGACGGGGCGGGCCTGTCCGCCGGGCAGCGGCAACGCCTCGCGCTGGCCCGGGCGTTCCTGGCCGACCGGCCGATCCTGCTGCTCGACGAGCCGACCTCGAACCTGGACGGGGACAGCGAGGCGGCCGTCGTCGAGGCGGTCGGCCGCCTGGCGGTGGGGCGCACGGTGATCCTGGTGGCGCACCGGCCCGCGCTGTTGCCGTTGGCGGATCGGGTGGTGGGGGTGGGGGGCTCGTCGGCGGGTGCCGCGGGTGCCTCCGGTTCCTTGGATGCCTCGGTCGCCGAGGGCGCGTCGGCGGGGGACTCGGGCGTCGGGGAGTCGCCGGTCGGGGCGCACGCGGCGGTCGCGGCTCGGGCTCGGGTGGACACGATGCGCGCGGCGGAGGCGGCGGGTGACGTCGCGGCGGTGTCGGCGGAGGTGGCTGCGGAGGTGGCTGCGGAGGCGGTGGGCGCGGCCGGCTCGGTGACTTCGTCGGGGGCCTCGGGCTCGGGCGGTTCGTCCGCCGTACCGTCCGACGCGCCTCCCGTGCCGGCCGGTCCCGGGCGGCGGCTGCTCGCGCTGGCCCGGCCGTTGCGGGGCCGGCTGGCGCTGGCGGTGTTGTGCGGGGCGCTCGCGCTCGGTAGTTCGGTCGGGCTCATGGCCACCTCGGCGTGGTTGATCTCGCGGGCGTCCGAACATCCGCCGGTGCTGACGCTGATGGTCGCGGTGACCGGGGTTCGGGCCTTCGGCGTCTCGCGTGCGGTGTTCCGGTATGCCGAGCGGCTGATCGGGCACGACGCGGCGTTTCGGATCCTGGCCCGGCTGCGGGTTCGGGTGTACGAGCGGCTGGAGCGGTTGGCGCCGACGGGGCTGCCCGCCTTCCGTCGTGGGGATCTGCTGTCCCGGCTGGTCGCCGACGTGGACGCGGTGCAGGACTTCTTCCTGCGGGCGCTGTTGCCCGCATGTGTGGCGGCGGTGGTCGGCGCGGGCGCGGTAGTGACCGTGGCCCTGGTGCTCCCGGAGGCCGGCGCGGTGCTGCTGGTGGGCCTGCTCGCCGCCGGCGTGCTGGTGCCGTGGTCGGCCGCCCGGGTCGCCCGGCGGGCCGAGCGCCGGGTCGCGGCCGTCCGGGGCGAGCTCTCCGCCGCCGTGGTCGACCTGCTGCGCGGCACCCCCGAATTGATCGCCGCCGGCCGCGCCCCCGCCCGACTCGCCGAGGTGGCCGAGGTGGACGCCCGGCTGCGGGCGACCGAGGCGGGCCAGGCCCGGGGCGCCGGCGTCGGCGCGGGCCTGGCCGCGCTGGTGGCCGGCGCGACGGTCTGGGCGTCGGCCCTGGTCGGCGTCGCCGCGGTGCACGCCGACCGGCTGGACGGCGTGCTGCTCGCGCTGGTGGTACTCACCCCGTTGGCCGCGTTCGAGGCCACCGTCGTGCTGCCCGCCGCGGGCCGGCACCTGGAGGCGTCGCGGCGGGCCGCGGCACGGGTGTTCGAGGTGCTGGACACCCCGGAGCCGGTGCGCGAACCGGCCGCGCCCGTCGCGCTGCCCGCCGCGCCGCGGGCGTTGCGGGTGCGTGACCTGTCCGCCCGCTGGACCCCCGACGGGCCGCCGGCCCTGGCCGGGGTCGACCTCGACCTGACGCCCGGCAAGCGGCTCGCGGTGGTCGGGCCCAGCGGGTCGGGCAAGACCACGTTGGCCAATGTGCTGCTGCGCTTCCTGGAGCCGGCGGCGGGCACGGTGACGTTGGGCGGTGTACCGCTCGGCGAGGCGGCCGGGGACGACGTGCGCCGGGTGATCGGGCTGTGCGCCCAGGACGCGCACGTCTTCGACAGCTCGCTGCGGGAGAACCTGCGGCTGGCCCGGCCGGACTGCGACGAGGAGGCGATGCGGGCGGCGCTGGCCCGGGCCCGGCTCCTCGACTGGGTCGACGGCCTGCCCGAGGGGTTGGACACGATGGTCGGCGAACACGGCGCCCGGCTCTCCGGCGGCCAGCGGCAACGGCTCGCGCTCGCCCGCGCGCTGCTCGCCGACTTCGAGATCCTGCTCCTGGACGAGCCGGCCGAACACCTCGACCTGCCCACGGCCGACGCGCTGACCGCCGACCTGCTCGACGCCACCCGGGGCCGGACCACCCTCCTGGTGACCCACCGACTCACCGGTCTGGACGCGGTGGACGAGATCGTGGTCCTGGCCGAGGGGCGCGTCCGCCAGCGCGGCACGTGGGCGGAACTGAGCACCGCACCCGGGGAGTTCCGCACGCTCCTGGAACGCGAGCACGTGGCGGCGCCGGTCGCGGCGGGCGCCTGAGCGGGACATCCCACCCCGACGTCCCGGGCCGGCGCGGGACGGGTCGGCCGCGGATCCGTACGCGTGTCCGTGCGGTTTGATCCCTTTACGACCGATTCACACCCGTACGCTTTACCCATGGCGAACGGCGGCGACAGCCCGGAGGAACCCGAGCAGACCCAGCGCTCCGACCACCGACCCCCCACGTCGACCCCGCTCGCCCTGGACGACATCGTCGCCGAGGTGGTCGAGCGGCTCGGCGCGGCCACGGCCACCGGGGACCGGCTCCAGGGCCTGCTCGAAGCGGTGATCGCGGTCGGCGCCGACCTGGACCTGCACACCACGCTGCGCCGGATCGTCGAGGCCGCGGCCGACCTGGCCGACGCCCGCTACGCCGCGCTCGGCGTGATCGGCGGCGACAACAACCTGTCCGACTTCATCACCGTCGGCATCGACCCTGCCGACCGCGAGCGAATCGGCGAACTCCCGCACGGCCGGGGCATCCTGGGCCTGCTGATCGACCGTCCCGAACCGCTGCTCCTCGACGATCTGACCCGGCATCCGGCCTCCTACGGCTTCCCGCCGAACCATCCGGCGATGCACTCGTTCCTGGGCGTGCCGATCCGGGTGCGCAACGAGGTGTTCGGCAATCTGTACCTGACCGAGAAGCGAGGTCGACCCGACTTCGGCATCGAGGACCAGCAGGTGGTTCGGGCACTCGCGGCGGCGGCCGGCGTCGCGATCGAGAACGCGCGCCTGTTCGAGAGCGCGGCCCGCCGGGAGAAGTGGATCATGGGCTCGGCGGACGTCACCACGGCGCTGCTGACCGCGCAGGACCCGGACGAGGCGCTGGCCGTGGTGGCGGAGCGGGCGCGCAGCCTGGCCGAGGCGGACTTCGCCGCGATGTACCTGCCCCAGCCCGACGGCTCCTACCTGGTCGAGGTCACCTCCGGCCAGGACGTGGCGGGCCTCGGCGGCACGGTGATCGAGAAGGGCACCCCACTCGCGGAGGCGATCAACGCCGGGCGCAGCATCTTCATCGAGGACATGAGCACCGACCCCAACGTGATGGTGGCCAAGTCGCGCTGCTTCGGTCCGGGCCTGTTCGTCCCCCTGATCGCCAGCGATCGCATCCTCGGCGCGCTGGAGTTGGACAAGCGCGTCGGCGCGGTGCCGTTCAACGCGACCGAGCGCTCGATGGCGCAGGCGTTCGGCGGCCAGGCCGCGATCGCGCTGATGCTGGCGGGCGCGCAGCGCGATCGGGAACGGCTGGCGGTGTTCGAGGATCGCGACCGGATCGCCCGGGACCTGCACGACCTGGTCATCCAGCGGCTGTTCGCGACGGGGATGATGCTCCAGGGCGCGGCCCGGCTGGCCAAGGTGCCGGGAGTGATCACCCGGGTCAATCAGGCGGTGGACGAACTCGACGCGACGATTCGCGAGGTGCGCAGCACGATCTTCGCGCTGCAGAATCCGCCGCGCGACGGGGCGACCGGGGTCCGGGGGCGGGTGTTGCGCGAGGCGAGCGCGGCGGCGCCCGCGCTCGGCTTCGATCCGACGGTCACCTTCGTCGGGCCGGTCGACTCGACCGTGCCGGACGAGGTCGCCGAGCAGCTTCTCGCCGCGCTGCGCGAGATCCTGTCCAACGCCTCCCGCCACGCGCACGCGTCGCGCGTCGAGGTGAGCCTGGTGGTGGCCGGCGGCTCCGTCGCCTTGGCGGTCACCGACGACGGGGTCGGCATCGCGCCGGGCGGTCGGCGCAGCGGACTGGCCAATCTGGCGGGCCGGGCCGAGGAGTTGGGCGGGCGGGCGGAGTTCGGCTCGGGGCCGGAGGGGCTCGGGACGACGGTGACCTGGTCGGCGCCGATCTAGCCGACGTGTTTCACGGGAAACCTTGACGGACTACAGGCATGCACTTAAGTTAGAGGCTATAACGAAGGTGATTGACAGTCACTATCCCCGGGAGATGCCATGACCATCAGTGCGATCGAGACCACGTCCCAGGCCCAGGGCCGGCCCCCCGCCGAGACCACGACCGAGATCGTGCTCCCGGGCGTCGTCGACCCCTCGGGTCTGCAGGTGCGCGAGCGCCCGGTGGCCGAGCCGGGCCCCGGGGAGGTGCTGCTCGCGGTCGAGGCGTCGGGCGTGTCCTTCGCCGAGCAGCAGATGCGCCGGGGCAAGTACTACGACCAGCCGCCCTTCCCGTTCGTGCCCGGCTACGACCTCGTCGGCACGGTGTTGCGGGCGGGCCCCCGGGTGAACGCCTCGCTCGTCGGCCGCCGCTTCGCCGCGCTGACCAAGGTCGGCGGCTGGTCGAGCCGGATCGTGCTCCCGGTCGCCGACCTGGTCGAGGTGCCCGAGGAGGTCGACCCGGCCGAGGCGGAGACGGTGGTGGTCAACGGGATCACCGCGTGGCAGATGTTGCACCGCGTGGCGAAGGTGCGCCGGGGACAGACGATCCTGGTACACGGCGCCAACGGCGGTGTGGGCTCGACCCTGGTCCAGCTGGCCACGCACGCGGGCATCCGGGTGATCGGCACCGCGTCCCCGCGCCACCACGACGCGGTACGCGCGCTCGGCGCCGTCCCGCTCGACTACCGCGCGCCCGATCTGCCGTCCCTGGTGCGCGAGTCGGCCCCCGACGGCGTCGACGCGGTGTTCGACCACGTGGGCGGGGACGGTATCGTCGACTCGTTCCGACTGCTCGCCCGGGGCGGCACGCTGGTCTCCTACGGAACGGCGGCCACGAAGGACCGGCCCGGTTCGTCCCGGCTCCCGGTCCTGGGGCTGATCGCCCGCCTGCTGTGGTGGAACCTGCTGCCCAACGGCCGGCGCACCCACTTCTACAACATCTGGGCCGGCAAGCGCCGCCCGGCCGCGTTCCGGGCCCGCCTGCGCGCCGACCTGACCGAGGTCCTGGCCCTGCTCGCCGAGGGCACCATCACCCCCCAGGTGGCCGCCCGCATCCCGCTGACCCGGGCCGCGGAGGCGATGACGCTGGCCGAGTCGGGCACGATCACCGGCAAGGTCGTGCTGATCCCGGACCCGCGCTGACCGCGACGCCCCACCCCGACACTCCTCCGCAAGTGGCAGGTCGGGTTCGGTCCTTCGACCGAAGACCGGGAGATCGGCGGCGCCGATGCTTTCGGCATGACTTCGACGCCCCCACACACCCCGGCGATAGCGGTCCACGAACTGACCAAACGCTACGGCCGCACCACCGTGGTCGACCATCTCTCCTTCACCGTGCGGGCGGGGGTGGTGACCGGGTTCCTCGGCCCGAACGGGGCGGGCAAGACGACCGTGTTGAAGACGGTCGTCGGACTGGCCCGGCCCACCGCCGGGCACGTGTCCTTCCGAGGTGGTCCGGTGCCCCGCGACGCCCGCGCGCTGGGCGTGCACATCGAGCCGTGCGGCGCCCATCCCGGCCGCACCGGCCGGGCCCACCTGCGGGCCTCGGCGCTCCTGGCCGGCCTGCCGGCCGCCCGGGTCGACGAGGTGCTGGAGACCGTCGGACTGGAGCAGGCCGCCGGGCGGCGGGTGGGCACCTACTCGCTGGGCATGCGGCAACGCCTTGGACTGGCCGCCGCGTTGCTCGGCGACCCGGAGGTCCTGGTCCTGGACGAACCGGTGAACGGCCTGGACCCGCAGGCCATCCGCCGACTGCGCACGCTGCTGCGCGAACGCGCCGCGCGCGGCCGTACCACCCTGCTCTCCAGCCACATGCTCGGCGAGGCCGCGCGAACGGTCGACGACGTGGTCGTCATCGACCGGGGTCGGCTGGTCCACACCGGCCCGATCGGCGAGCTCGAACAGGGCGCGCTCTCGGTACGAACCCCCGAACCCGAGCGGCTGACCGCCCTCCTCGAAGGCGCCGGCGCCCGGGTCCGGCCCGCGCCCGGCGGCGGTCTGTGGATCGAGGCGCTCCCGGCCGCCGAGGTCGCCCGCCTGGCCCTGGGCGAACGTATCCCGCTGGAGGAGATCACGGCGCGAACCACCTCCCTGGAGGACGTGTTCCTCGACCTGACCGAAGGACGGCGCGCATGAGCCGCCTGCTCCGGGGCGAACTGCTCAAGACGCTCACCACCCGCTCGCTGCACACCTTCGTCGCCTGCGGCGTCGGGTACGCCGTACTCAACGTGCTGATCGTCGCCGTCGGTTCGGGCCGGCTGGACGAGGTGGGCGAGAAGGAGCAGGCCCTGGCCGGGTTGCCGGTCCTGTTGATGGTGTGGGGCCTGGTCGGCACGGCCGGCGAGTATCGCCACCGCACCGCGGCGCCGGCCGCGTTGGTGGCCGGGCGCGACCGCGGCACGCTCCTGCTCGCCAGGATCGGTGCCTACGCGCTGACCGGTCTGTCGATCGCCGCCCTGTTGGTCGCCGTGTCGGTCGGCCTCGGCCTGCCCCTGCTCGCCGACCACCCGGGAGCCGACCTCACCCCCGGCCAGGTGACCTCGGTCGCGGCGGGCAACCTGGTCGCCTTCGTGCTCTCTGCGATCATGGGGGCCGCCGTCGGCGCGATGGTGCGCAGTCCGGTCGTGGGGGTGGTCGTGGTGTTGCTGGTGAACTTCGCGGTGCTTCCGCTGGTCTCCGGTGTCGCCGAAACCGCGGTGCCCTACACCCCGTTCGGCGCCGCCGAGGTGCTGTCCCGCGCGTCGCGCGGCACGGCGTTGTCGCCGGGTGCCGCCGTGGTGGTGCTGTGCACCTGGGCGATCGTGCTGATGGCCGCGGCCGTCGCCGGCGAGCGTCGGCGTGACCTGGCGTGATCGCGATACCCCGGTCCGTACGAGCGGCGCGCGCATGGCTCCACGCGCGCCGCTTCGCGGTACTGGACGCCGTCGTCGCGGTGGTGGCCCTCGTCGTCGAACTCAACCTGAACTTCGACGACTCGACCCCGGTCCGGCCGCTTCGTGTGGTCCTGATCGTGGGCAGTGGCGCGCTCCTGCTCGCCCGACGGCCCGCACCCCTTTTCGTGCTGCCGGCCGTGTGCGCCGTCGAGGCGCTGCTCGTGGCGACCGGCGCCAACCCCGGCGGGGCGCCGGCACTGGTGGCCCTGTTCACCATCGCCGAACTGCGCGAGCGGCGGGCGTCGGTGGCCGCCCTCGTGCCGACGGCCGTGTTCCTGATGGCGGCCGACATCGTCTCGTTCCCGGTCACCGTCGTCGCGTGGGCCCTGGGCACCTACGCGCAGACCCGGCGCCGCTACACCGCCGCCCTGGAGGAACGCGCGGCCCACCTGGAGCGCGAGCGCGAGCAACTCTCGGTGATCGCGGCCCAGCGCGAACGCGCCGCGATCGCCCGCGAACTGCACGACATCATCGCCCACTCGGTCACCGTGACGCTGGTGGGCGTACGCGGCGCGCGGGACGTGCTGCGCGTGGCGCCCGACGTGGCCGACGACACGCTGGAGCGGGTCGAGCGCAACGCCGAGCAGAGCCTGGTCGAGTTGCGCCGGATGTTGCTGCTCCTGCGCGAGCCGGACCAGGGTGTGCGGATGCACCCGCAACCCTCGCTGGCCCGACTGCCCACGCTGGTCGCCTCGTTCGGCGAGGCCGGGCTGCCCGCACACCTGGAGGTCACCGGCACCTCCCGGCCGCTCGCCGGCGGCGTCGAGTTGTCGGTGTACCGCATCGTCGAGGAGGCACTGACCAACGTGCTCAAGCACGCCCGTCCCACCCGCGTCGCGGTCACCCTCGACTTCGGCGCCACCCATCTGCGGGTCACGATCGTCAACGACGGCGCGCCGGCGGCCGAACCCGCCCCGGGCGGCCACGGCCTGGTCGGCATGCGCGAGCGAATCGGCGTGCTCGGCGGCGAACTGGAGGCCCGGCCCGGCGCGGACGGCGGCTTCCGGGTCGCGGCCCGACTGCCGCTGGGGGATCCCGCGTGAGCGCCGGGAGCATCCGCCTGCTGATCGTCGACGACCAGGAGCTGATCCGCACCGGCCTGCGCCTGTTCCTGCAGACCCGGGACGACTTCGACGTGGTCGGCGAGGCCGAGGACGGCGACGAGGCCGTCGAACTGGCCGCCGCGCTGCGTCCGGACGTGGTCCTGATGGACATCCGGATGCCGCACATGGACGGCGTCGAGGCCACCGCCCGCCTGCACGCCGCCGGGATCTCGCCGCCCCCGCGCGTACTGATCCTGACCACGTTCGACCTGGACGAGTACGTCTTCGGCGCGTTGCGCGCGGGCGCCGCGGGATTCCTGCTCAAGGACGCCTCGCGCGCCCGCCTGGTGGAGGCGATCCACGTGGTCCACGCCGGGGAGGGGCTGCTCTCGCCGTCGATCACCCGGCGCCTCATCGAGAACTTCGCCGGCCGCACCGATCCGCTCCGCCCGCCGTCGGCGCTCCTGACCACGCTCACCCCCCGCGAACGAGAGGCACTGTTCCTGGTCGGCCGCGGCCTGTCCAACAGCGAGATCGCCGCCCGGCTCGTGGTCACCGAGGCGACCGTGAAGAGCCACATGGGCAGCATGTTCGCCAAGCTGGGCCTGCGCGACCGGGCGCAGGCGGTGGTCTTCGCCTACGAGCACGGCGTCGTCGTCGCCGGCGAGGCGGGCCCGCCCGGGCCGGCCTGACGACGGCCCGGATCCCGGGCCGTCGCCGTCCCGCCTCATGCCGGATACGGAGTCGACTCCCGCGCCGACCGGAGCGCGTGCGCCCACCAGGACAACTGGTCGAGCAGGACCTTGGCGTAGCCCGGGGCCTCGGGGTCGGTCGGGCGGTCGTCCCGCCACGTGAGGAAGTAGTTCGGGAAGGCCAGGCCGTCGCGAATGGTCACCGCGTGCAGCTCCGTCAGCACGTTCTCCAGGTGCAGCACCGCGTGCCGGCCACCCGCCGCGCCGCCGTAGCTGACGAAGGCCACGGGCTTGGCCGTCCACTGGGTGAAGTGCCAGTCGATGGCGGCCTTCAACGACGCGGGATAGCTGTGGTTGTACTCCGGCGTGACCAGCACGATCGCGTCGGCACTCGCGAGGGCCGACGTCAACGGCGCCATCCCGGCCGGACGGGGGTACTCGTCGGCGGGGGCCTTGGGCGATGTCGCGGGCAGCGCCAACGGGATGTCGATCTCGGCCAGATCGACGACATCCACCTCGAATCCGCCGTGGGCACTCACCTGTTCGGTGAACCACGAGGTCACGACCGGGCCGAATCGGCCTTCGCGAACACTTCCGACAATGATCAGCAGCTTGGGCTTGTTCTCCATGCCCACCACGATCCGGCCGCGCCGCGGGGGCAACCAGACCGCGCTCAGGCCGGCCCCCGGGGAGCCACGCTGAGCCCTCCACCGGCGGCGATCGGCGGCCTATGCTCGCGGCATGAGTACGCCGTTGGGGGATTTCATCCGCGCCAAACGCGACAGCGTGCAACCGGAATCACTGGGCCTGCCCGACCGCGGCCGACGCAGGTCGCCGGGACTGCGGCGCCTGGATCTCGCCGCGCGGGCCGGCATCAGCGTCGAATACCTGACCCGCATCGAACAGGGCCGGGACCGCAACCCCTCGGTGTCGATCGTGAACGCGCTCGCCGACGCGCTCAGCCTCGACCCCGCGGAACGGGTACACCTGCGCTATCTCGCGAAGATCAGCGGCGGCGAATGCTCCGCCCATCCCCGGCCCACGCCCACGCCGCAGGCCCGGGAGGTGCGCCCGACCATTCGGGAGACCCTTCGCCTGCTCGAACCGGGCATCGCCGCGGTGAGCAACCGACTGGGCTACGTGCTCGCCCACACCGCCGGCTACGCGTCGGTCATGGGCGCGAGCGGATTGCTCGACGCCGACGCCCCGAACCTCACCCGCTACGTGTTCACCGACCCCGCCGCGCGGACCTTCTTCGTCGACTGGGACGTCGTCGCCGACGAGCAGGCCTTCGACCTCTGGCTCGCCCCCTCGGCGGAGGGCTCCCAGTGGATCACCAGCGAACTCGGGCCCCTCGCCGGACCCGAGTTCACCACCCGCCTGAACCGACACGTGGTGCCCGCACGCGGCGTACTCCGCCTCGACCACCCCTCGGGCCACCGACTCGAACTCAACCGGGAGACGCTCGAACTCGCCTGCGACGACCAGCAGCTGGTCGTCTTCCTGCCGGCGGACGAGGCGACGGCGACAAGCCTGGAGCAACTGCGCCGATCGGGCCCCGGCCGACTCCGAGCGATCTCCTAGCGCCTGTCCGGCCAGGGCCCGCGGATACCGGGATCCGCGGGCTCTCGCCGCGACTCAGTCGGCCAGCGGCAGATACACCCGGTTGCCCGAGGCGGCGAACTCCGCCGACTTGGCGCGCATGCCGGCCTCGGCCTCGGCGTCGACCGCCACGACCGCCACGCCGTCGCCGTGTTCCGCGCGGATGTCGTGGGAGATCCGCATGCTGCAGAACTTCGGCCCGCACATCGAGCAGAAGTGGGCGGTCTTCGCCGGCTCGGCCGGCAGCGTCGCGTCGTGATAGGCCCGCGCCGTGTCCGGGTCCATCGCCAGGTCGAACTGGTCCTGCCAGCGGAACTCGAACCGGGCATCGGAGAGCGCGTCGTCCCACGCCTGCGCGCCCGGGTGGCCCTTGGCCAGGTCGGCCGCGTGCGCGGCGATCCGGTACGCGATCACGCCCGCCTTGACGTCGTCGCGGTCCGGCAGGCCCAGGTGCTCCTTCGGCGTCACGTAGCAGAGCATCGCGGTACCCCACATGCCGATCATCGCCGCGCCGATCGCCGAGGTGATGTGGTCGTAGCCGGGCGCCACGTCGGTGGTCAGCGGGCCCAGGGTGTAGAACGGCGCCTCGTCGCAGATGCGCTGCTGGAGGTCGACGTTCTCCTTGATCTTGTGCATCGGCACGTGGCCGGGGCCCTCGATCATCACCTGGACGTCCATCGACCGGGAGATCCGGCCCAGTTCGCCCAGCGTCTCCAACTCGGCGAACTGCGCCGCGTCGTTGGCGTCGGCGATCGAGCCCGGACGCAGGCCGTCGCCGAGCGAGTAGGTCACGTCGTACGCGCGCAGGATCTCGGTCAGCTCGGCGAAGTGCGTGTACAGGAAGTTCTCCCGGTGGTGCGCCAGACACCACGCGGCCATGATCGAGCCGCCGCGCGAGACGATCCCGGTCTTGCGCCGCGCGGTCAGCGGCACATAGCGCAGCAGCACGCCGGCGTGCACCGTCATGTAGTCGACGCCCTGCTCGCACTGCTCGATCACGGTGTCCCGGTACAGCTCCCAGGTCAGTTCCTCGGGCTTGCCGTTCACCTTCTCCAGCGCCTGGTACAGCGGCACCGTGCCGATCGGGACCGGCGAGTTGCGCACGATCCACTCGCGCGTGGTGTGGATGTCCTTGCCGGTGGACAGGTCCATCACGGTGTCCGCGCCCCAGCGGATCGCCCACACCAGCTTGTCCGTCTCCTCCTCGATCGAGGAGGTCACCGCCGAGTTGCCGATGTTCGCGTTCACCTTGACCAGGAAGTTCTTCCCGATCGCCATCGGCTCGATCTCGGGGTGGTTGATGTTCGCGGGCAACACCGCCCGCCCGGCGGCGATCTCGTCCCGCACCACCTCGGGGGTCAGGCCCTCGCGGACGGCCACGAACTCCATCTCCGGGGTGATCAGCCCGCGCCGGGCGTAGCCGAGTTGGGTCACCGCCTCGGATCCGGCGGCCCGCCGGGGACGCACCCCCGCGCCCGGCACCGCGAGCCCGGCCGGGGTGAGGTCGGCGATCCGGCCGTCGTAGCGCTCGGTGTCGCCGCGCTCGTCGATCCACGCCTCGCGCAACGCGGGCAGACCGCGCCGCACGTCCACCTCGAAGGCGGGATCGGTGTACGGGCCGGACGTGTCGTACAGGCGAACCGTCTCGCCGTTGGTCAGGTGCACCGTACGCACCGGGACGCGCAGGTCCTCGCGCGATCCGGCGACATAGCCGCGGTGGTGGGCGGGGGAAATCGGACCGCTGGTGACCGTCTGCGCGGCGGCGGTGCCGGCGGCGGACAGCGAAGTGTCGTGCGAGGTCATGGAAAGGCTCCCTACGCCGGCATTACCCGGTCAGGTTCTGCGGTCGGCGCGGCCTCAGCGCCCTCTCAGCCCGGTGCCCCGAGCTCCCGTGTATCTCCGTGTGGTGCGCCCCCACCCTGGCACACCGTCGACCGCACGACCAGCGCCGGGTTCACTCCAGCGGATCGCGCGGTCCCCGACCGGCCACCGCCGTACGCGCGAGCACGACCATGCCGATCACCACGAACAACCCCACGACACCCTTGACGAGGACCATCAGGAAGGCCGAGAACAGCCAGATCAGCAACCAGCACAGCAGCACCAGCGCCACCACCGGAACGCCGATGCGCGCCCACCGCGGCCATGTCTCCATCGTCCAACCCCCAAGTCACGCGAACCCACGCGAGACGTGCACACCAGGGGAGCACATTCCCCGGGAGGACACGCCCTACCCGGGAAGCCCGGTTCCGCTCCGCGCGACGGCGGCCCGACGTGCGCCGGGCCGCGCTCCGCCGTACCCCGTGCTCAGACCGGCCAGCGCTCGCCTCGCCACGCGGCGTCCCAGAACATCCACTCGTAGCGCGCGGTGGTCGCGAAGTGTTCCAGCATCCGGGCCCGTTCGCCCGCCGACAGGTCCTCGCCGATCCGGTCCACCAGATCCAGGACCGCGCGCACCGTCTCCTGGAACTCCTCGGCGCCGTACGTGGCTATCCACCGCCCGTACAACTCGTCGGGCGAACCCTTGGCGAGCAGCGCGTCACCCACCCGGGCGTAGATCCAGTAGCAGGGCAGTACCGCGGCCACACCCTCGGCGAACGAGCCGTTGTGCACGGTGGCCATCAGGTAGCTGACGTAGGCGCGGGTGCTGGGCAACACCGGCTCGGTCGCCGTCGCGTCGGCCACCGAGCTGCCGAAGTCGACCATGAAGCCCTCGTGCAGCGACCGCTCCGCCGCGATCGCCCCGGCCGCGTCCTGCGCGAACTGTACGGTCGTCGCCTCGTCCGGCGCCTTGGCCGCGCACACCGCGAGCGCCCTGGCGTAGTCGCGCAGGTAGTGCGAGTCCTGCACGACGTAGTGCCGGAACGCCTCGCGCGGCAGCGTGCCGTCGGTGAGTCCGTGGATGAAGGGGTGGTCGAGGATCGCCGCGTAGACGTCCTCGATCGACGCCCAGAGTTCGTCGCGCAGTGCCATCGGATGTACTTCCCGTCGTCGGATCCCGAGATGCGATTGTCGTACACCGCTCGGTCGGTGGGCGGAGCCGCCGCCTGCGGGAGGGGCCGGGACCACCGGTCGCGCGCTCACGCCTCCGGCGGGGAGAAGAACACCAGCACGCGCAGCGGTTCGGTGATCCGGTGGAAGTGGTGCGGCACCTTCGCCGGCACGTACACCACGCTGCCGCGGGCGACCGCGGTCGACTCGTCGCCCACGGTCAGCGTGGCCCGACCGCTGATCACCACGTACGCCTCGTCCTGCCCGTGCGGCTTCTGGGTGTCGGTCTCGCCCGGCTCCAGGGCGTACAGGCCCATCGAGAAGTTACGCTCGCGCAGGAAGCTCAGATACGCGCCCTGTTCGAAGGCGCGTTCCGCGTCCAAGTCGTCGAGGCGGAAGACCTTCATGTGACCAACTCCTTACCGACACGAGCAGACTTATCGTCCAGGCACGAGCGGGAGAGGCCCGCCGAGTGCCAGCATCAAGATATGAAAAGCCTGCTCATCAAACTTGTCGCCAACGCACTGGCCATCTGGTTCGCCGGCTGGTTCGTGTCCGGAATCGATCTCGCCGACGGTGCCTCGGCCGGCACCAGGGCCAAGACGATAATTTTCGTCGCGCTCATCTTCGGGATCGTCAACGCGATTATCAAACCGATCGTGAAGCTGCTCTCCCTGCCGCTGTTCGTACTCACCCTGGGCCTGATCACGTTCGTGATCAACGCGCTGATGTTGTGGCTGACCGAGGCGATATCCAACAGGCTCGATCTCGACTTCCACATCGACGGCTTCGGGGCGGCCCTGCTCGGCGCCCTGGTGATCGGCCTGGTCAGCTGGTTCCTGAGCATGATCCTGGACCGCGACTGACGGCCGTCCGCCACGATGGCTCGGCACGAGGTTTCACGTGAAACAGGCAGCGAGGGAGTCGTGATGGCCGACGAATGGAGTGACGGGACCCGCGCGGTCCGGGTGGGCAGCCCCGGCCACGCCCCGGGCGACCCCTTCCTGCCCGGGCCGGTGTTCGCCGGCACCTACCACCTGCCCGGCGAGCCGGCCGGGCCCTACCAGTACGGGCGCTACGCCAACCCCACCTGGACCGGCCTGGAGACCGCGATCGGCGCGTTGGAGGGCGCCGCCGACACGGTGACGTTCGCGTCCGGGATGGCCGCGGTTTCGGCCGTCCTGCTCGGCCTCACCGGGCCGGGCGACGTGGTCGTGCTGCCCTCCGACGGCTACCCCGCCACCCGCACGGTCGGCGCGCACCTGGCCGCGCGCGGGGTCGAGGTGCGCACCGTGCCGACCGCCGGGGACGAACTGGAACGGGCCCTGCCCGGGGCCCGACTGGTGTGGCTGGAGACCCCGAGCAACCCGGGTCTGGACGTGTGCGACATCCGCCGCGTCGCGGAACTCGCGCACGTCCGGGGCGCGCTGGTGGCGGTGGACAACACGCTGGCCACTCCGCTGGGCCAACTCCCGCTCGCGCTGGGTGCGGACATCTCGGCGGCGAGCGGCACCAAGGCGCTGACCGGGCACAGCGACGTGCTGCTCGGCTACGTCGCCTGCGCGAGCGCCGACCTGGCCGAGCGGGTCCGGTCCTGGCGCTCGCTCACCGGTGCGGTGCCCGGGCCGATGGAGGCATGGTTGGCGCATCGTTCGTTGTCCACCCTCCAGTTGCGGGTGGATCGGCAGGGCGCCAACGCCCTGGCCGTGGCCGAGGCGCTGCTCGCTCGCCCCGAGGTCACCGACGTCCGCCACCCCGCGCTGAAGGGCGATCCGTCCTACGATGTCGCCACCCGTGTGATGCGGCGGTTCGGCTGCGTGGTGGGCTTCACGCTCGCCGACGCGGACACCGCTCGTCGCTTCCTGGGCGCCCTCGAACTGGTCGCCGACGCCACCAGTTTCGGCGGCGTGCACAGCATGGCCGAGCGACGTGCGCGCTGGGCCGGGAACGATGTCGCGGAGGGGTTCGTCAGATTCTCGGCGGGCTGCGAGGACACCGCGGATCTCGTCGCCGACGTGCTGCGCGCCCTGGACGCCGCCTCCCCGGGCTGACCTGCGACTTCGGGCAAGATCACGTGATGTCCCCGGCTCTCGGGAGTGGTCGGGGGACACGAGACGGGGGACCCGTGGACCTGACGCTGTTGCGCACTTTCCTGGCCGTGCACCGCGCGGGCTCCTTCACCCGGGCCTCCGCGTCGCTCGGACTCTCGCAACCGGCGATAACCGCGCAGATCCGCACCCTGGAAAAGCAGGTGGGCAAGCAGCTGTTCGAACGGCTGCCGCGCGGAGTGGCGCCCACCGGCCCCGCCGACGAACTGGCCCGCCGACTCGCCCCGCACCTGGACGCGATCGAGGAGATCGCCGCCCGCGAGCTGCGCGGCACCGACCCGATGCGGCGCACGGTGCACCTGGGCGGCCCCACCGAACTGACCGCGCTGCGCGTGTTGCCGTCGCTGGCCGACCTGGTCCGGCGCGGCCTGCGGTTACGGGTGACCCTGGGTCCCGGCGACACGCTGTTGGCCGGGCTCGCCGCGGCCCGGCACGACCTGGTCATCTCCGACGTGCGCCCGCGTGCCCGGGGGATCGTCGGCACACCGCTCACCGACGAGGAGTACGTCCTGGTCGGCGCGCCGAACTGGGCCTCGCGGCTGCCGCAGAGTCGGATCCGGGCGCAGGGCCCGGCCGCCCTGGACGGGGTGCCGCTGGTCGGCGAGGCCGAGGAGCAGCCGCTGATCCGGCGCTACTGGTCCACCGTGTTCGACGCCAAGCCCACCGCGCCCGCCGCGGTGACGGTCCCCGACCTGCGCGCCGTCCTGGAGTGTGTGCGCGCCGGGCACGGCATCGCGGTGCTGCCGCGCTACCTGTGCGCCGAGGCGCTGGACCGGCGCGCGGTGGTGGCCCTCCTGGAGCCCGAACTGCCGCCGTTGCACACGGTGTTCCTAGCGGTGCGCGAGGGCACGCTGAGCCAACCGCACATCGCGCATCTGCACGGCGAGCTGATCGCGCGCGCCGCGCGCTGGGCATGATCCCTTCGCGTGGGGTGAGACAGGCATAAACCGGCCGCTCCGTCGGAAAGCAAGTCTCAGACGGGGGGCAACGCCTGGCGAGAAAGCAGAGGCACGACGATGCGTTCAGTGGTGAAGCGGACGGCACGCGCGATCCTCCTCGACGAGGAGGACCGGATGGTGCTGATCAAACGCACGAAGCCGGGCAGTTCCCCGTACTGGATCACCCCCGGCGGCGGCGTCGAACCCGAGGACACCACGGTCACCGAGGCGCTGCGGCGCGAGGTGTTCGAGGAGTTGGGCGGCAAGATCGGCCGACCGGTGCCCGCGTTCGTGGACACCGTGCCCGAGCCCGGCGGGGTCAAGGTCCAGCACTTCTTCGCCTGCCGGCTCGAATCGATGGACCCCGCGCTGCGGCACGGGCCCGAGGTGGACGAGCCGAACGGCGAGTACGACATCGTGCGCGTGCCGTTCACCCCGGCCGGACTGGCCTCGGTCGGGCTGGTACCGGCCAGCCTCGCGGCCTATCTGCGGGCCAACGTCGAGGGCATCCACACCCTGCTCGCGGGCGATCTGGGCTGACGTGCACCGGGACGCGGGAAGTCAGCCGCGTCCCGGTCGAACCATCCCCGACTCGTAGGCGATCACCACGAGTTGCGCTCGGTCGCGCGCGCCGAGCTTGACCATCGCCCGGCTGACGTGGGTCTTGGCGGTCAGCGGTGACACGAACAGATGCTCGGCGATCTCGTCGTTGCTCATCCCGGCCGCGACCAGCGACAACACCTCGCGCTCACGGTCGGTCAGCGCCTCCAACCGGTCCGGGGCGGCCACCTTGGGCTCGGGCTGGGACAGGAAGCGGGCCACCAGGGCGCGGGTGGCGCCCGGCGAGAGCAGCGCATCTCCCGACGCGACGGTCTTGATCGCCTTGAGCAGGTCCTCGGGATCGGTGTCCTTGACCAGGAACCCGCTGGCCCCGGCCCGCAGCGCCTCGAACACGTACTCGTCGACCTCGAACGTGGTCAGCACCAGCACCCGCACCCCCGCGAGATCGTCGTCGCGCACGATCCGCCGGGTCGCCTCCAGGCCGTCCATGCCGGGCATCCGAATGTCCATCAGCACCACGTCCGGGGTGGTCTCCCGGGCCAGCGCCAGCGCCTCGGTGCCGTTCGCCGCCTCGCCGACCACCACCAGCTCCGGGTCGCTGCCGACCAGCACCTTGAAGCCCGAGCGCACCAGCAGCTGGTCGTCCGCGATCAGCACGCGCACCGTCATGAGGACTCTCCTTCGCGGCGCGCCGACGGCGCGCCCTTGTGGTGCGGCAGCACCGCGTGTACCGAAAACCCGCCGTTGGGGCCGGGGCCCACCGCGAGCGAGCCGCCCACGGCGACCGCCCGTTCCCGCATGCCGAGCAGGCCGTGGCCGGTGCCGTCGGCGCCGCCCGTGCGCCCCGGCTCGGGGGTGCCGCGACCGTCGTCGAGCACGTCGACCTCGACCGCGTGCTCCCCGTAGACCACCCGCACGATCGCGGTGGCCCCGTCGCCGGCGTGCTTCATCGCGTTGGTCAGCGACTCCTGGACGATCCGGTACAGGGCCAGGCCCACCGGCGCAGACGGGGTCCGGTCCTGGCCGGACTCCTCGAGCAGCACCGGCAACCCCGCGTTGCGGTAGGACGCCACCAGCGACTCCACGTCGTCCACCCCGGGCGTCGGCTCGGTGGGCAGGTCGTTGTCGCCGTCCTGGCGCAGCACGCCCAGCGTGGTGCGCAGTTCGGCCAGCGCGTCGCGGCTGGCCACCTTGATGTGTACCAGCGCCTCCTTGGCCTGCGGCACGTCGCGATCGATGACGTGCGCGGCCACGCCCGCCTGAATGTTGATCATCGCGATGCTGTGTGCGACCACGTCGTGCAGCTCGCGGGCGATGCGCATACGTTCGGCGGTGACCCGGCGCCGGGCCTCGTCCTCGCGCTCCTGCTCGGCGCGGGCGAGGCGGGCCTGTACCTCCGCCCAGTAGGCCCGCTTCGCGCGGACCGCCTCGCCGATCGCGACCGGCAGATACATCCAGATCCCGGACAGGTACTTCTCCGGGGACAGGAATCCGTCGGGGGTCAGGCCTATCCGCATCGCGGTGTGCAGCAGGGCCACGCCCGAGGCGATCAGCACCGAGCGGCGCAGTTGGCCGCGGGCGGCCACGGTGTACAGCGCCACCATGGTCGGCATCAGGATCGGCCCGTCGAGGCCGTCGGCGGCCAGGTAGAAGATCTGGCCCGCCTCGGTGAGCACCAGCACGGTCAGCGGCCAGCGCAGCCGGCCCAGCAGCACCAGGCAGGTGAGCGCGCCGATGGCCAGGTTGAACGCGTCCGGGCTGCCGGTGGTGTCCTGCCGCCTGGTCGAACCGATCGCGCCGCCGATCACACACAGCAGCACCAGCGCGACCAGCAGCACCTCGCCCAGCCACGGCCGACAGCTCAGGCGCCGGGAGAACGACTTGGGCAGCGGCAACAACCAGGGCTCCACCGACTCGACTGCCCGGGTGCCCGTGCCGGCGCCGGTTCCGGCCCCGGACGCGGGAAGACCCCGCACGGCAACTCGCGCGGGGCCTTCCGCAGCCATCTGCTCTCCTCGGTCCTACCGGGTCACCGGTCCCCGGCGAACACCGGCTTCCTGTCCTCCTCGCCCCGGCCGACCCGCCCCGTCGCCCGGTCGCCGTGTCCCGGCCACCACGCGGCGTGCCCGATCAGGGCGGTCACCGAGGGCACCAGGAACATCGACATCACGAACGCCGAGATGCAGATCCCGACCGAGACCGCGAAGCCCATCTGGGTCATCATGTCGATGCCCGCCATCATGAGCGACGCGAACGTCCCTGCCAGGATGACACCCGCGGCGGCGATCGAGGGACCCGCGTGCTCGACGGCCAGCGCCGCGGCCTGCCTCGGCTCGTGTCCCTCCTTGGCCTCCTCGCGCAGGCGGGCGACCATCAAGATGTTGTAGTCGGTGCCGATGGCGACCACGAACATGTAGATCATCACCGGCAGCATGAACATCACGCCGGAGTTGCCGGCCAGCGTCTGGAAGACGAGAACCGTCGCGCCGATCGTCGAGATGAAGCCCAGGACCACCGCCAGCATCAGGTACCACGGGGCCACCACGCTGCGCAGCAGCAAGCCGAGCACCAGCGCGATCAGCAGCCCGGCGACCGGGAAGATCACCGACAGGTCGCGGTTGGTGGCCTCGCGGATGTCGGTGAAGGCCGCGGTCTGGCCGCCCACCATCGCCTTGGTGCCCTCCGGCTGGTGGGCGTGCGCGAAGTCGCGCAGCGGGTCGATGCTGTCCAGCGCCTTGTTCGCGAACGGGCTCTCCTTGAGCACGATGGCGATCTCGGCGGACATCCCGTCGCCGCTGACCTTGACGTGCGAACCCTGGGCGTCCTCGCCGGCCTCGTTCAGGTCGCCGACGCCCTCGACGCCCTTGAACGACAGGGCGAAGCGCTCCGCCGCGCCCTTGTCGATCGGCTTGCCGTCGGTGCTCTCGAGGTAGATCTGCGTCGGGTTGAGCGTGCCCGCCGCGAAGTCGAGCTGCATGTCCTTCATCGACTTGGCCGACTCGGTGTCCCCGGGCAGCTGACCGAGCTGGTCGTAGTCGGCCTTGAAGTTCAGCGCGCCGGCGGCGAAGGCCACCATGACCACGCCGGCGACCAGGGCCACCGCGACCGGCTTGCGCCCGACCAGACCGCCGATCCGGTGGAAGGCGGTGCCCTTGGGCTGGTGCTGCCAGGTCTTGGACGGCCAGAACACCTTCGGGCCGATCAGCGACACCACGGCGGGCACCAGGGTCAGCGCGGCGATCGCCATCACGATCACCGCGATGGCCAGACCCGGGCCCATCGACTTGAACGAGCCGAACGTGGCGAGCAACATCGCGCCGAAGGCGATCACCACGGCGCCGGCGGCCGAGGCGATGGCCTCGCCCACCCGCTCGACGGAGACGATCATCGCCTCCTTCTTGTCGTCGCCCGCGCGCAGTCGTTCGCGGTAGCGGAAGAGCAGGAAGAGGATGTAGTCGGTGCCGATACCGAACAACACCACGATCAGGATCGTGTTCAGCGACTGGTCCACCTGCAGGCCGGTGGCCTTGCCGACGATGGCGATCACGGGCGAGGCGACCATCGACACCAGCGCGACCATGATCACCGGCAGCAGGGCCGCGATCGGACTGCGGTAGATCGCCAGGAGCAGCACGATGATCAGCACGATCGTGACGATGCCGACGATCGCCTCGGCCTTCTTGAAGGCGTCCTCGTTGTCGACGTTGATCGCCACGCTGCCGGTGAAGCCGAGCTTGAGGTCGGTCTTTTCGACCATCGGCTTCGCCTTGTCGCGGAGCTTCTTCAGCGCCTCGTTGACGAACTTGTCCTGCTGTTCGCCCTTGATGTACGCGGTGCCCAGGGCGATCCGGTCCTTGGCGGCGCCCGCCTCGACCTTGGAGACGTGCTCGACGCCGGCCGCGCCCAGCCTGCCGGTGATCTCCTTGACCGTGCTCTTGTCGGCCTCGGTCAGGTTCTTGCCGTCGGCACGCTTGAAGACCAGCAGCGCGGTCTGCTCGGTGGACTGCGGGAAGGCCTTCTCGGCGAGGTCTTGGGCCTGTACGGACTCGTACTTGCCGGGCAGGAAGCTCGACTGGTCCTGGTTGGTCAGGTCGCTCAGCTTCGGCGCGAACATGACGAGGGCGATCGCGGCTATCAGCCAGGCCGCGATCACCTTCCAGGGGTTGTGGACGACGAGCCTGCCGAGTCGTCCGAACATTGATCTCTCCTCGGTCGCGTGGGCGATCCCACGGTGTGACCGGCCCCCGAGGACGCCTTGTGATCCGATTCACAAGGCGTGCCGATCGCCGCACGAACCGAGAGAACGCTGGTGGTGTCAGCTTCGACGGTAGGCAGGCGGCGCCGACCACTTCAAACGAAATCGGGCCCCGGAACCCAAGTTCCGCCCCCGGGACTACAGCCGTGCACCGCCCTCGCAGACGCCTCCACGACCTCCTACTCCAGCGGGAGTAGACACATCTCGTGCCCGGGGATGAACGTCTCCGCACTCGGGTTCGCGCGAAGACCCGGCACGAACACCCGGCACGAGGACCAAGCACGAACCCACCGCACACCAAGCGCGACCGGACACGATCACATCCATGCGGCGGGCCCCGAACAGACCCCGTGCCCCGGGACCCGCCGTAGGGGAAGCGAGCGGTCCGCGGCCTTCCGGGGGAGGGAGCCCGTGGACCGCCGCCGCCTCCCCGGTACACCCGCCGCCCGTCGGAGACCCCGGCCACGCACGCCGCCGCACGCCGGGGCGGAGGGCGTCCCGACGGGCGGCGGCTGTCGGAGGGGCGGGGTGCGCGAGCGCGAGGCTACGCGGCGGCGGGGTACGCGACCGGCATCACGCCGTGCTCCTTCGCGGACACCGGGAAACAGTGCGCCGAACCCCCGACCCGAGGTGGGCCAAGCCTCACCCCGGCCTGCTCACCCCCGGCGCCGGACCGATCACCCCCTCGACCACCCCCACTCACCCCCGATCCGCACCGAGGCTGGAGGGGAGCCCGACCAGAGCCACCACCCGAGGAGTCCGGATGTTCGTCACCCGCCCCACCGCACTCACCGCCGGCACCACGGCCGACACCGCCACGATCATCCGCGAACTGCGCGACCGGGCCGAGATCGTGGACGCACTGCTGCGCTTCGGCCTCGGCTTCGACCTGAAGGACCGGGACCTGTTCCGGAGCGCCTTCACCCCGGACGCCGAGTTCGACTTCCGCCCGGTCGCCGCCGAACTCGGCCTGGAGGTACCCGTGATGGTCGGCATCGAGGCGATCGAGGCGGTGCACTTCAACCCGGACGTCCGGCTCGACACCACCCACACGGTGGACAACACGCGCATCGAGATCACCGGTGACCGGGCCCGCCTGACCGCCCTGGTCGAGGCCCAGCACCTGCCGACCGGCGACCACACGCGACACCTGCTCCTGAAAAACCGATACGCCGTCGACCTGGTCCGCACCGGCGACGCCTGGGCAATGCGTCACCTGTACGTGGAGAACATCTGGCGCACCGGCGACCCGAAGGTCCTGATCGGTGCCTGACCCCGACCGGCCGGGGCGGCCTCAGCCCGCCGCCGGCGACGCGAGCGGGGTGGCCTCCCCGGGAGCGGTCGCCGGCTTCGGGCCGGGCCGCATCAAGATCGTGACGAGCACCGCGGCCACCACGCCGACCAGGCCCGCCACGAGGTAGGTCGCCTGGACACCGGCCACCGCCGCCGAGTGCGCCGCGCCGTCCACCAACATTCGGCGCTCCGGCGGGGCGGCGTGCACGAGGGCGGGCGTCTGCCCGCCGGCGATCGTATGCGCGGCGCCCGCCGGATCGGCCAGGCCGCGCCCGGACAGCTCGGCCCGCGCCCGGGCGGTGAACACGCTGCCCAGGACCGCGATACCGAAGGCGAAGCCCAACTGTCGGGTGGTGTTGACCGCGCCGGCGGCCATCCCGCCCCGTGTCGCCGGCACCGACGACATCGACACCGAACCCAGGATCGGCGTGGCCATCCCCACCCCCACGCCGACCAGCGCGAAGCCCGGCACCAGCGCCGGCCACCCCGCCGAGCCGTGCACAAGCGCGGCGGTCAGCAACCCCCCGGCGCCGACCGCGAGCAGCCCACCGCCGATCACCGGAGCGGGACGCCGACCGTGCAGCACCCGACCGAGCCCCGCGGAGACCGCGAACGCGACGATCGACATCGGCAGCCCGGTCAGCCCCGCGCCGATCGGGCTCATCCCGCGCACGGTCTGGAGCCAGATCGAGGTGTAGGAGAAGCCGGCGAAGGCCGCGAAGGTGAGCAGGAAGCCCGCGAGCAGCACCCCGACGAACGTCCGGTTGCGCAGCAGCGCGAGGTCGAACAGGGGGTGCCGGGAACGCACTTCGATCACCGTGAAACCGGCGAGCGAGACGACCGAGGCGGTGAGCAGCCATCGGACTCCGGCGTCCGACCAGCCGTCCTCGTTCGCCCGGATCAGCGCGTACGTGGCGGCGGCTGCCGCGAGCGTGAAGCCGACCATGCCGGCGAGGTCGAGCCGACCCGCGAACGTCGGCCGTACGGGCGCCAGGACCCGCAGACACAACGCGATGGCCACCGCGCCGACCGGCAGGTTGACGAAGAAGATCCAGCGCCACGACACCCCCTGGGTGAGCAGCCCGCCCAGGATCGGGCCGACCGCCGCCGAGGCGCCCGCGACCGCTCCCCACACGCCGTACGCGCTGCCCCGGTCGCGCCCGGTGTAGGCGCCGTCGAGCAGGGCGAAGGTGGTGGCGAACATCGCCGCCGCGCCCACGCCCTGCACGGCCCGGGCACCGATCAGCACCCCCGTACCGGGCGCGAGCCCGCAGGCGAGGGACGACAGCGCGAAGAGCGCGAGTCCGCCGACGTGGATCCGCCGGTGGCCGAAGCGGTCGGCGATCGAGCCCGCGCCGAACACGAGCGCGGCCAGGGCGAGGGCGTAGGCGTCGACGACCCATTGCAGCCCCCCGAAGGACGCGTCCAGGTCGCCGACCATGTCCGGGAGCGCGACGTTCACGATCGTGACGTCGATGAGCAGCATGAACGTGCCCAGGCACACCGTGATCAGGGGCAGCCACTTGCGCATGTCGATACCTGTTTCCGGCGAAGGCGACGGGGCGGGGGCAGGCCCGGTGCGGCTCCCCGGCACCCAGTCTGGGCAGCGCCCTACCAGAAATCCAACAGATTGGAATTCTGAAAGCTAGAATCCACAGTCATGGAACTGAGGCAGCTCGAATACTTCGTCGCGGTCGCCGAGGAGCGCAACTTCACCCGGGCGGCCGAGCGGGTGCACATCAGCCAGTCGGGGGTCAGCGCGCAGATCCGACAGCTGGAACGCGAGCTGGGCGCCGAGCTGTTCGAGCGCTCGGCGCGCGGCGTCACGCTCAGCGTGGCGGGCAAGGCCGCGCTCGAATACGCCCGCGCCGCACTGGCCGCCGCCGGATCGGTCGGTCAGGCGGTCGGCGAGGTGACCGACCTGATCCGGGGCCGGGTCACCGTCGGCATGGTCATCGGCTGCACCATCACCCCGCTGTTCGACGCCCTCGCCGCCTTCCACCGGGCGCATCCCGGGGTGGAGATCGCGCTCCAGGAGGACAACTCCCAATCCCTCACCCACGACGTCCGCACCGGCGCCACCGACCTGGCCCTGATCGGAGTCGCCGCCACCACGCCCGAGGACCTGGAGGCGATGACGATCATCAACGAACGCCTCGTCGCGATCTTCCCGCCCGACCACCCGCTGGCGGCCCGCTCCCGGATCACCCTGTCCGACCTGACCGCCCACCCGATCACCTGCATGCCGCCGGGCACCGGCCTGCGCACCGTCCTCGACCGAGCCTGCGCGGCCCGCGACCTGCACCCCAAAATCGCGCTGGAGGCGAGCGCCGCGGACGCGATCGCCGACCTCGCCGCCCGCGGCCTGGCGGTCGGCGTCCTCAGCCAATCCATGGCCGCCCACTACGCCGACCGCCTGCTCGCCCGCACGATCACCGACGTACAAACCCCGGCCCTGCTGGCCCTGGTCTGGAAACACACCCACAACCCGGCCGTCCGCGAACTCCTCACCCACACCCGCAGGGCCTTCACCCCAGCCCCGTGACCGACCCGGGTCTCAGCTCTGGGCCATGTCCACGAAGCGCGAGTAGTGACCCTGGAACGCCACGGTGATCGTCGCCGTCGGGCCGTTGCGGTGCTTGGCCACGATCAGGTCCGCCTCCCCGGCCCGAGGCGACTCCTTCTCGTACGCATCCTCGCGATGCAACAGGATGACCATGTCGGCGTCCTGTTCGATCGAACCACTTTCACGAAGGTCGGAGACCATCGGCTTTTTGTCGGTGCGCTGCTCGGGGCCGCGGTTGAGCTGGGACATCGCGACCACCGGGACCTCCAGCTCCTTGGCCAGGAGCTTGAGGTTTCGCGACATCTCGGAGACCTCCTGCTGGCGGTTCTCGGCCCGGCGCGAGCCGCCCGACTGCATCAGCTGGAGGTAGTCGATGATCACCAGGCGCAGGTCGTGCTTCTGCTTGAGCCGGCGGCACTTGGCCCGGATCTCCATCATCGACAGGTTCGGCGAGTCGTCGATGTACATCGGCGCCGCGGTGACCTCGCCCATCTTGCGTGACAGCCGGGTCCAGTCGTCGTCGGTCATGCTCCCCGACCGCATGTGATGCAACGCGACCCGCGCCTCCGCCGACAGCAGACGCATCATGATCTCGTTGCGCCCCATCTCCAGCGAGAAGATCACACTGGAAAGCCCATTCCTGATCGAACATGCCCGCGCAATGTCCAGTCCCAGTGTTGATTTGCCCATGGCGGGGCGGGCGGCGATGACGATCATTTGGCCGGCGTGGAGGCCGTTGGTGAGGGAGTCCAGGTCGGTGAAGCCGGTGGGGATGCCGGACATCTGGCCGCCGCGGGAGCCGATCGCCTCGATCTCGTCGAGGGCGCCCTCCATGATGTCGGCCAGCGGGGCGTAGTCCTCGGTGGTGCGCTGCTCGGTGACCTTGTAGACCTCGGCCTGGGCGTTGTTGACGATGTCGTCGACCTCGCCGTCGGCCGCGTAGCCCATCTGCACGATCCGGGTGCCCGCCTCGACCAGGCGGCGCAGCACCGCCTGTTCGCGCACGATCCGCGCGTAGTACTCGGCGTTGGCCGCGGTCGGCACGGACGAGATCAGGGTGTGCAGGTACGGGGCGCCGCCCACCCGGCCGATCTCGGTGCGCTTGGTCAACTCGGCGGCGACGGTGACCGCGTCGGCCGGTTCGCCCCGGGCGTACAGGTCCAGGATCGCGTTGTAGACGAGTTCGTGGGCGGGCCGGTAGAAGTCGACCGGCTTGAGGTTCTCCACGACGTCGGCGATCGCGTCCTTGGACAACATCATGCCGCCGAGGACCGACTGTTCGGCCGCGATGTCCTGCGGCGGGGTCCGCTCGAATCCTTCGCGGGCCGGTTCGGGCCGGGCCTCTTCGAACTCGGAGACGCTCATGCCCGGGGTCTCCTTTCGACAAGGCGCGCGCGAGATCGCACCGCAATCACCGTGTCCTTCATACGCCACACGGCCGACAGAATCGCCGCACGACGCGGCATGCGGCCCTTCACCGTACGGGTGGACCCCCGACCGGCCAAGGCGGTCATACACAGGGCCTGTGGATAACTGTGGACAACCTGTGGAGAGGGACGGGTCCAGCTGTGTACAAGCTGTGCGCAGTCGGCCGTCAACGCTTCGCAATCATGTCCACAAACCGGCTTTGACCTGCGAGTTCTCTATCCACCGGCTGTGTATGTGAAAAACTGTTGGGCGAATCATGCGGCTATCGCCCCACGTGTGCACCCGCGTACGCCCCGCGCTCGCCGGTAATGACCAGAACGGCATTGTGACCCTTACCTGTGGATGACTACCGTGGACGGGTGCCGTCCACCCCCTCCTCGCCGACGAACCCTCCGGCGACCGATCCACAGTCACTCGATCCACAGCCGCTCGATCCACGACCCGACACCGCGCCCACCCCCGCCCCCCGGCCCCGGACGCACGACCGCGACATCCTGCGCCTGGCCATCCCCGCGTTCTTCGCCCTCGTCGCCGAGCCGCTGTTCGTGCTCGTCGACTCGGCGATCGTCGGCCGCCTGGGCACCCCGCAACTGGCCGGGCTCGGCGTCGCGGGCGCGATGCTGACCACCCTGGTCAACCTGTGCGTGTTCCTCGCCTACGCGACCACCGCCGCCGTCGCCCGGCTGCTCGGCGCCGGCGACCCGCGCGCCGCGATCCGCCAGGGCCTGGACGGCGTCTGGCTCGCCGCGCTGCTCGGCCTCGCGCTGACGGTGGTCGGCCTGGTCACCGCCCCGTGGATCGTCGCCGCCTTCGGCGCCTCCGACAGCGCGACCCCGCACGCGGTGACCTACCTGCGGATCGGCTCGCTCGGCGTGCCGGCGATGCTGATCGTGCTGGCCGCCACCGGCGTGCTGCGCGGCCTCCAGGACACCCGCACCCCGCTCCTGGTGGCGGTCCTCGGCTTCACCGCCAACCTGCTGCTCAACCTCGGCTTCGTGTACGGCCTGCACTGGGGGATCGCCGGATCCGCGTGGGGCACGGTGATCGCCCAGAGCGGCATGGCCGCGGTCTACCTCGTCACCGTCGTGCGCGGCGCCCGTCGGCACGGCGCCTCGCTGCGCCCCGACCTCGCCGGCATCCGTGCGTCGGCCGGCGCCGGCGCACCGCTGTTCGTGCGCACCGTCAGCCTGCGCGCGATCCTGATCGGCGCCACCGTGGCGGCGACCCGGATGGGCGACACCTCGATCGCCACCCACCAGGTCGCCTGGCAGGTGTGGACCTTCCTCGCCTTCGCCCTCGACGCCCTCGCGATCGCCGCCCAGGCGATCGTCGGCCGGGCCCTGGGCGCGGGCGACGCGACCGGCGCCCGCGCCGCCACGCGCCGGATGCTGGTGTGGGGGGTGTGGACGGGGGCGCTGTTCGCGATCGTGGTGGTCGCGGCGCGTCCGCTGTACATCCCGCTGTTCACGGCCGACCCGGCGGTGCGTCACCTGTTGGCCGGCGCGCTGCTCGCGGTCGCCGCGCTCCAGCCGGTGGCCGCCGCGGTGTTCGTCCTGGACGGGGTGCTGATCGGCGCGGGCGACGGGCGCTACCTCGCACTCACCATGCCCCTCGTGCTGGCCGCGTTCTGTGCGGCCCTGGGCACGGTGCTGGCCCTCGGCGGCGGCCTGATCGCGATGTGGTGGTGGGCGATCGGCACCTTCATGCTCGCCCGGGTGATCCTGCTCGGCCATCGGGTCCGCACCGACGCGTGGCTGGTGACCGGCCGCCGCTGAGCGCGCCCGCGCCGATCCCCGAAGGCGAACCCGCCGTCCCGCCGGCGCGACCGACGGGACGGCCTCGCCTCACGCGCCGACGACCTCGTAGCCCGCCTCGACGACCGCCGCGCGCACCGCGTCGGGGTCCACCGGCTGCGCCGACGTCACGGTGACCAGACCCGAGGCCAGTTCGACCACGACATCGGTCACGCCCGCCACCTCGGAGACCTCCTCGGTGACGGAGGACACGCAGTGACCGCAGGTCATCCCACTGACGGTGAAGGTGGCGGTGCTCATGACGGTGGTCCTTTCCTCGACGCGGAGACCATCGTCGGCTCCACGACCACGAAGCTATACCCCCTATGGGTATCAAGCAAGCCGACCCGACCACTCTTTCGAGCGCTTTCACCACCCGCCCCGACCCTTGCCCGAACCCGTCCGTCCCACCCCCTCAGTCCGTCAACCGCGCCGACCGCACCGGCTCGCCCACCGGCCGCCCCACCCGGAACACCGCCAACGGCACCGCCCCCACCAGGCCCGCCACCTCCTCGGCCGTCCGCGCGCAGTCGATCAGCTGGCTGAGCGGATGCGTCGCGTAGCCGTGCCGGGCCAACGTCAACCAACACCGGAACAACCCCCGCCCCGGCTCCAGCAGCTCGGCCGGATCTCCGGGCGCGACCGGCGCGGTCACCACCAGCACACTCCCGTCGTAGCGCAACACCCCCCGCGAGGACGCCGCCAGCGCCCGCGCCAACCCCACCGGCCGCAACACCCGATACACCCCCGGGCGCAACACCGCGTGCAGCGCCCGCGCCTCCACCCCGGACAACGCCAACGCCGGCCCGGTCAACCCGTCCCGCGCCGACTCCCGCCCCGCCCGCAGCCGCAACCACCGGCGCAACTCGCCGACCAGCGCCGGATCCCCGAACATCCACCGATCCGCCTCGTCGAGCAGCGGCGCCAACGCCCGGGTCCCACCCCGCCACAAACCCGCCGACCCGGCGAACGCGCCCACCGCCTCCGCGAACACCGCGTCCGGCAGCACCCCCGGCTCGTACGCCCCCCGCGCACTGCGCCGCCCGGTCAGCTCCGCCGCCGTGAACGGCGTGCGATAACACTCGTCCGCCCGGACGAACCGGGCCACCACCCCCCGCTCCCGCTCCGGCACCCCCGCGTACTCCACCCGCAACGGCACACCCAGCGCCGCCGAGGCGATCGAGAACGCCTCCACGAACGCCCCCAGCCCCAGGAACAGGTCCCGCCGCCCGGGATCACCGACCGGCAACGCCCGCGCCGGATCCCAGGACAACGCGTAGCCCAGGGCGCCGCTCGGCGCCACCGTCCACGGCTGGGTGTTGTGCGCGCTCGGCGCCCGCCCGGCCAGCCGGAGCAGATCCGCGAGTTCGGTGCTCATCGGGCGCTCCCGACCGGCTTCGCGTAGAAGGTGTGCCCGTGCAGCTCCCGCCCGCCGATCCGGCGGTACTGCGCCGCCGACGCCTTGTTGTCGTCCTCGACCCACGTGCTGCGCAACGTGTCGTAGCCGCCCGCCCGCAGCGCCCGATACTGCTCCCGCGCGAGCAGGGTGAGATAGCCGCGCCCTTGGGCCTCGGGCACCGTGCCCTTGATGATCAACACCGCCTCCCGGCGATACCGCCCCCGGGTCGCCAGCAGCCGCAGCTGGTTGCCCAAGTGCAGATCGCCGCGGATTCGGATCAGGAACTCCGAGATGTCCGGCACCGCGAGGGTGAACGCGACCGGCTCGCCGGCCCGCTCCAGCCAGAGCAGCAGCGACTCGTCCAGCAGATACGCCAACCCCTCGGTCTGCGCCCGCAGTTCGTCCATGACGATCGGCGTGTAGTAGCCCAGCTGCGCAAAACTCGCGTTCAACATCGTGTGCAGGATCGGCAGTTGCTCGGCCAACCGTCGCCGCGACCCACGCCGGATCACCAGTTGCTCGGCGTCGATCCGCGCGTCGTCGAACACATACGTCGCCGCCGGATCGTCCACTCGCTCGGCCAACCCCGGACAGATCCACGTCGACGCCGAGAACCGCCGGGCGAATCCGGCCCGTTCGTAGGTCTCCGGATACCGCGCCGGATTCCACGCCGAGTCCACGAAGCCCCGCTCGGTGAACCCCGACGTGATCACCCCGCCGGTCTGGTTCGGCAACAGCGCCACGGGCCCGAACAGGGTCTGCGCCCCCGCCCGCACGGCCCGCTCCTCGATCAGCTCCACCAGCCGGGCGAACACCGCCGGATCCTCGGCGAACTCGGTGAGCCCGAACAGCTGATGGCGCCCGCCCAACTTGGCGTCGAACCGCGCCTCGGTGTGCGTACAGGTGCGCCCCACCACCCGTCCGGCCCGATCGCGCACCAGATACAGCTCGATCCCGGCCCGCGCCCACCGCCGCACCTGATCGCGCGGCACCGGCACATAGCGGTCCCTCGGGTGCAGCCGCATCGGCAACGCGCAGAAGTCGCGCAGCGCGCGCCGGGACCCCACCCGCTCCACGGTGAGCGTCACGGCCTCTTCGCCTTCCGGTGCACCGGCGGGCCGCTCTCCTCGCGGCCGATCGGGGTGAACTCCTCGATGTGCGCCATCTCGCGCCCCTCGGCCCGCCACTCGCCGTTGCTGTACCCGCCGGGCTGCGCGTCGAAGAGCCGGATGAACCCCGCCGTGCCGTTACGATCGCCCCGATCGGTCATCCAGCACATCAGATCGCGGTGCGCGGTCGTACGGGCGAACCGCAGCAGCGCCTCACGGTCGGCGAACACCGCGATGGTGCCCAGCGTGAACGGCCCCTGCAGATAGACCTTGTGCCAGCGGTAGCCGTCCATGCGCTTCATCGTGCGCACCATCCGCAACCATGGCCGGGCCAGCGAGAGCAGCGAACGCAGACCGCTGTAGTGCGTGGCCCCGATGAACATCGCCTCACCGCGCGCCTGCGGCGGCGCCGCCGAGAAATCGGTGGTCCTCATCGCTGCTCCCCTTCCACGAGATAGACGTTCTTGATCCGGGTGGTGCCGCGCAGGAACGGCCCGGTCCGGAAGTCGTGGACCAGCACCCGTACATCGGCCGCGGTCGGATCCTCCGCGAGCGACTGCGCGAAGTCCCGGCTGACCCGGGCCAGATGCCGCACCACGCCCTCCCGGCACACCAGGGCGAGCTTTTCCCGATCCGCCTCGTCCAGCGAAGTCCCGTCGCGCAGTTGCAGGTTGACCACCGGACGGCTCTCCAGGTCGGCGTACTCGTCGACGGTCAGGCAGAACCCCTCCAGGTGCGCCGCCATCGGGTTGTCCCGGTAGAGCCCGTACTCGACGTCCTGCGGATAGATGTTCGCGCCCATGTAGGAGATCGTGCTGTCCTTGCGGCCGAACAGCAGCAGCAGCGGCAGCCGCATGCCCTCCACCCGCGCCGCACGCTCCCAGTCGGCCCACGCCTCGCGGTCCGGCCGGATCATCTCCTCGACCTCCGGGAAGGTCAGCAACCGGCCCTCGTCGCCGATGTTGTAGCGCACCTTCGGACTCATCACCGCGGTCGAGTTGATCGTGCAGATCACCTCGTCCTCGGCGTTGGTCTCCAGGTAGGTCTCCAGCGGGTTGTACTGGAACACCATCGGCACCCGGCCCTCGTCCGGCCCCAGCATCCGGGTGCGCAGCCGCTCGTCGGTCAGCAGCCGCTTGCGCAGCCACACCGTCGCGTCGCTCTCGCCGGCCATCCCTATGGTCAGGTCGGAGGCGCCGTAGCCGGAGCGCACCTTGACGAAGCGCTCCTCCAGGTAGTCGCGCAGCGCCTCGGTCATGCCCTCGCCGCCGACGAAGCCGTACATCCGGTGCCGGGTCCAGTCGAAGCCGTCCGCGTCCAGCCGGTCGCGCAGGTGCTTGAGGAACGGCGGGTACGCGGTGACCAGGTAGGTGAAGCGCGGCCCGAAGTGGCGCAGCGTGTCCACGATCTTGTCGATGTCGGGGCCGGTGTTCTTCACCATCGCCACCCGCGCCATCGCGATTCCGGTGTTGGTGCCGGTCGCCCACGCGCCCATCGAGTAGGCGTTGATCACGAACAACTTGCGCCGGGGGAAGACCATCGACGTGTAGCCGGCCACGTTGCGGTGCACCGACTTGAGTTCGCGGCGCGAGCGCAGCCAGTTGTGCGGCGTCCCCGAGGAGCCCGACGACTCGTCCACCACCGTCCCGGCCACCTCCAGGGCGCCCAGCCAACAGCGGCTGTCCTCGGGATACGCCTTGACGTAGTTCTCCTTGGACGTCTCCGGATACGACGCGAGGTCGAACCAACGGAAGCGCCACCGGTGCCGGCGCAGGAAGTCGCGGTAGGCGGGCACGTCGAGCGCGGCGAACTGGCAGGTCATCCACGCGTGTCGACGGGCGAACCGCTGCATCCACGGCCGATAGTGGGTGGCGGTCCAGCGCCACACCACGGGATGGACCCGGTAGAGCTGATACAGCCCGGTCAGCGCGAAGCTGACCACGCGCAGCAACCACTGTCGGATGAATCTGGCCATGACCGCCCGCCCCTTTGCCTCGCCGGCCCACCCGGCGTGTACGTCCAGACTGGGCCTCGGGGGGCGGGCGCGACATGAGTACCACTACTCATTCGGTACTCGGAAAACGCCGAACGGCCCGATCCCGCAAGGGGATCGGGCCGTTCGGGTGATTCGGGTCAGGCGGGCACGACGTCGAGGTCGAGCGCGGCCGACACCTCCTGGTGGAGGCGAACCGTGATGCGGTGCGACCCGACGGTCTTGATCGGAGTACCGATCTCGACGCGCCGCTTGTCGATGTCCGGACCGCCGGCGGCCTTGATGGCCGCGACGACGTCCGCGACGGTGACCGAGCCGAACAGGCGGCCCGTGTCGCCGGCGCGCGTCTGGAGCGTCACCTTGAGACCCGCGAGCCGACCCTTGACCTCGGTGGCCTGGTCGAGCGTGCGGATCTCGCGAACCTTGCGGGCGCGACGGATGGCCGCCACGTCCTTCTCCCCGCCGCGGCTCCAGCGGATCGCGTAGCCGCGCGGGATGAGGTAGTTGCGGCCGTAGCCGTCCTTGACCTCGATGATGTCGCCGGGCTCACCGAGACCGGTCACCTCGTGGGTGAGGATGAGCTTCATGACAAGATCACCCTTTCTCAGCGAGCAGTGCTGGTGTACGGCAGCAGCGCCATCTCGCGGCTGTTCTTGACGGCCACGGCGACGTCACGCTGGTGCTGCGTGCAGTTACCGGTCACGCGACGAGCGCGGATCTTGCCACGGTCGGAAATGAACTTCCGCAGCAGGTTGGTGTCCTTGTAGTCCACATAGGAGATCTTCTCCTTGCAGAACACGCAGACCTTCTTCTTAGGCTTGCGCGCAGGCGCCTTCGCCATTGTGCTCTCCAGATCGTTTCAGAAGTCTTCAGCTCGGGTCGCGACCCGCCCCTTGTGCCGTCTCCGGCCTAGAAGGGGGGTTCGTCCGAGTAGCCGCCCGGCGGGGGACCCCAGCCCCCCGCGCCGCCGCCGCCCTGCTGCTGGCCGCCCCCTGCGGGAGTGGCCCACGGGTCGTCGGCGGGTGCGCCACCGCCCTGCTGGGGACGACCGCCGTAGCCGCCGCCTCCCTGCTGACCGCCGCCCTGCTGACCGCCGTAGCCGCCACCCTGCTGACCGCCGCCGTAGCCACCCTGGCCGCCGCCTCCGCGGCTCGCCTTGGTGACCTTGGCGGTCGCCCACTTCAGGGTCGGGCCGATCTCGTCGACCTCGAGCTCCACGACGGTGCGCTTCTCACCCTCTTTGGTCTCGTAGGACCGCTGCTTCAGCCGGCCCTGGACGATGACGCCCGTGCCGCGCTGGAGGGATTCCGCCACGTTCTCGGCCAGCTGCTTCCAGGCCGAACAGCGGAGGAACAGCGCTTCGCCGTCCTTCCACTCGTTCGTCTGACGGTCGAACGTGCGCGGCGTGGACGCCACGGTGAAGTTCGCGACGGCGGCACCGCTGGGCGTGAAGCGCAGTTCCGGGTCGGCAGTCAGGTTCCCGACAACAGTGATGATGGTCTCGCCTGCCATGCTGACCCCTTCGCTGATTTCAGCGCAGTGCTGCGTTTCGTCGTGCGGTGCGGTTGGTGGTGCGCGAGCTCGGACTAGCGCTGGTCGGGACGCAGGACCTTGGTCCGCAGCACCGACTCGTTGAGGTTCATCTGACGGTCGAGTTCCTTGACGGTCGCGGGCTCCGCGGCCAGGTCCACGACGGCGTAGATGCCCTCGGACTTCTTCTTGATCTCGTACGAGAGCCGACGACGGCCCCACGTGTCGATCTTCTCGACCTTGCCACCGTCGTTGCGGATGACATTGAGGAACTGCTCGAGCAGCGGCGTGACCGCGCGCTCTTCGAGGTCCGCGTCGAGGATGACCATGAGTTCGTAGCTACGCATGTGAACACCCACCTCCTGTGGACTGAGTCGGCCACGGGATCTCCGTGGCAGGAGGGCTTGCGTAATCGCCGCCACGCCAAGGCGGCCCCCTGGGCGAAACGCTCAGGGGGTGCCGAGAGTGCAGCGGACGGTACAGCGTACCCGGACCGGCAGACAGTCTCGAAATCCGAGCATGACGGCGCTCACGCCAGGGGATGGATATATGGACAAATTGGTCCGTCCCGCAGTCACTCACCGGAGGTGTGCGATGGCACATACGATCCGCCGCACAGCGTCCGCCGCGCCCGCGGCGCCCGCCGGGGCGCACCGGCCCCGGCTGACCCTCAACTCCGACGGCCGTGCCCATCCGCGCGAGAACGCGCTGGTCGCCGCTGTCGTGCTGTTCGCGCTGGTGGCCGGCATCTGCGCGTTCTTCAAGGGCATGCACGTCCTGGGCGCGTGGACCGCGCTGGCCGGTGTGGTGACCGGCCTGATCAGCCAGATGTTCTCGGCGACCACGGAGGAGCGGGTGGTCACCGTGCTCGCGCTCGGCGTCTCGGCCGTCGCACTGTTCATGAACATGTTCCACGGCGGCCTGTACTGACCCGCCGCACCGCCCGCACGAAGCGGCCCGCCGGACCGGGATCCGGCGGGCCGCTCGCGGATTCCGACCCCGTCGCGCGCGGCGGATCCGGGCGCCCGCTTCGCCGGTGAAGGTCCGCATCGCCCCCGTACCGTCCCGCCTGCGACGCCCGACACGATCCATGGCGCCCGCAGGCGCAGTAACCTCTGTCACGGCCGAACCGATATCGAGGAGCTCTTACATGTCTTTGCGCCTGAGGACGCTCACCGCCGAGGAGCACCTGGCCTTCATCAAGGGCAGGCCCTCGGTGAGCTTTCTTCAGTGCCCCTCCTGGGGTGCGGTGAAGAGTGAGTGGCGATCCGAGAGCATCGGTTGGATCGACGAGTCGGGCGCCGTCGTGGGCGCGGCACTCGTGTTGTACCGGCAGTTGCCGAAGATAAAGCGTTACCTCGCCTACATGCCCGAGGGCCCGGTCATCGACTGGTTCGACGGCGACCTGCGGCGATGGCTCGACCCGATGCTCGCGCACCTGAAGAGCCGGGGCTCGTTCTCGGTCAAGATGGGCCCGCCCGTGGTGATCGCCCGCTGGGAGGCGGAGACGATCAAGAAGGCGATCGCGGCCAAGTCGGCGAACCGGCTGCGCGACCTGACCCCCGACTGGACCGACGAGCGCGGCTCCGAGCTGGAGCGGCAACTGCGCGGCCTGGGCTGGCAGCAGGACGCCTCGGGCGGGGCCGGCTTCGGCGACGTGCAGCCGCGCTACGTCTTCCAGGTGCCGCTGGTCCGGCGCAGCCTCGACGACGTGCACGCGGGCTTCAACCAGCTGTGGCGGCGCAACATCAAGAAGGCCACGAAGGCCGGCGTCGACGTGGTCCAGGGCGGCTACGACGACCTGCCGGTGTTCCACGAGGTCTACAAGGTCACCGCCGTGCGCGACCACTTCACCCCGCGCCCGCTGGCCTACTTCCAGGGCATGTGGAAGGCGCTCAACGCCGAGGACCCCGAGCGCATGCGGCTGTACCTGGCCAAGCACGAGGGGGAGGTGCTGGCCTCCACCACGATGGTCACCGTGGGCGACCACGTCTGGTACTCGTACGGCGCGTCCGCCAACCACAAGCGCGAGGTCCGGCCCTCGAACGCGATCCAGTGGCGGATGTTGCGGGACGCGTACGCGCTGGGCGCCTCGGCCTACGACCTGCGAGGCATCAGTGACACCCTGGACGAAAACGACCACCTCTTCGGGCTGATCCAGTTCAAGCTCGGCACCGGCGGCCAGGCCGTCGAATACCTCGGCGAGTGGGACTTCCCGCTCAACAAGATGCTGCACAAGGCACTCGACATGTACATGTCGCGCCGCTGACGCTCGGCCGGCGACACCCCGAGTCGCCGGCCGCCCGTGATCACCGCGACGCGGCCCACGTCGCGTGCTCCGCCTTCGCCCCGCGTCCCCAAGGCACGCCCCACACCCGGAAGGCCCCGAAACGCCCATGTCGCTCACGCTCTACGTCGATGCCGCCCGGTGGCGCAAGCACCAGGACGAGGTCCGCGACACGTTCCCCGGCCTGGTGCCGGTGATGAAGGGCAACGGGTACGGGTTCACCAATCCGAGGCTGGCCGAGGAGGCCACCCGGATGTGCGTGGACACCGTGGCCGTGGGGACCACCTACGAGGCCGCGTTGGTCAAGGACTACTTCGACGGCAAGGTCCTGGTGCTCACGCCGTATCTGCGCGGCGAGGAGGCGGTGCCGCTGCCGGATCGCACCATCCGCACGGTCTCCTCCGTGCAGGCCGCGCGGGACCTGGTGGGCTGCCGGATCGTGGTCGCGTGCATGACGACGATGAAGCGCGACGGGGTCACCGAGGAGGAGTTGGTCAAGCTCCGCACCGGGATGGACGACGTCCGCCTGGAGGGCTTCTCGCTGCACCTGCCGCTGGACCACCCGGACGGCTACGACCCGGTCGCCGAGGTGGTGGGCTGGGTGGAGCGGCTGCGCGCGGCGCGCCTGCCGGTGCGGACGATGTACGTCAGCCACCTGACCGCGGCCGAGTTGGGGGTGCTGCGCGAGCGGTACCCGGACACCGAGTTCCGGCCGCGGATCGGCACCGACCTGTGGCTGGGCGACCACGACGCGCTGGCCAGTCGGGGCACGGTGCTCGACGTGGTGCGGATCGCCCGCGGCGAGCGGTTCGGCTACCGCCAGCGCAAGGCGCCGAGCGACGGGCACCTGGTCGTGGTCAGCGGCGGCACCGCGCAGGGGGTCGGCCTGGAGGCGCCCAAGACGGTGCGCGGGGTGATGCCGAGGGCCAAGGGCGTCGCGCGCGCCGGGCTGGCCACCGTCAACCGCTCGTTGTCCCCGTTCACCTGGGCGGGCAAGCAGCGCTGGTTCGCCGAGCCGCCGCACATGCAGGTCAGCCTGCTGTTCCTGGCCAACGACGTGGCCCCGCCCAAGCCCGGCGACGAGCTGGAGGCGGCGCTGCGGCACACCACGACGCACTTCGACCGGATCGCGATCCGCTGACCCGGCGGGACTCGAAGGACCCGAAGGACCCGACAAAGCCGAACGGCCTCGGGGCGGCGATCCCACCGCCGCCCCGAGGCCGTTCGTCGTCTCGTCGGCTCCCCGTCGCGCCGTCGCTCAGTGGCTCGCCCGCGCCGGGATCGCGCCGGGCACGAACACGTCGGGCGCCCGGTCCAGCACACCCCCCGAGGGGTCGTCGCTGCCGTCCGCGCGCACCGGGTCCCGCTCCGGGCGCAGGATGTCGCGCGCCACCACCAGGCAGATGTACGCGGTGCCGAGCAGGTGCAGCAGGATCACCACGTGGTACGCGTTCTGCGACAGGCCCTTGCCGGAGAACGAGGCGATGTACATCCACACCCCCAGGAAGTACGTCACCTCGCAGGCCTGCCAGATCAGGAAGTCGCGCCAGCGCGGTCGGGCCAACACCACCAGCGGGATCAGCCACAACACGTACTGCGGCGAGTAGACCTTGTTGGTCAGGATGAACGCGGCCACGATCAGGAACGCCACCTGCGCGAAGCGCGGCCGGCGCGGCGCGAACATCACCAGCGCGGCGATCGCGAGGCAGCACAGCACCAGGCTCAGCGTGACGTAGGTGTTCAGGCCCTCCAGGGTCTTGCCGTCGCGCTGCTGGATGATCAGCCAGATCGATCCGTAGTCGGCGGGTCGGTCCTGGCTGAACGTGTAGAACAACTTCCAGCCCTCGCGGATGTGCAACCCGCCGTCGAAGTCGAGCATCACCGGCAGGTTGACCACCAGCCAGGACACCAGCGCCGCGGCGGCCGTCTTGGCGAACGCGACCAGTCGTCCCGAGCGCAGACACAGCAGGAACAGCGGCGCGAGCAGCAGCACGGGATACAGCTTCGCCGCGGTCGCCAGGCCGATCAGCACGCCGGCGACCACCACGTTGCGCCGCGCCCACGACCACATGGCCACCGCGGTCAGCGCGACCGCGACCAGGTCCCAGTTGATCAACCCGTTGAGCGCCAGCGCCGGCGCGCACGCCACCATCGCGGCGTCCCAGGGGCGGCGTCCCGACGTGCCCTTGACCGCGATCACGGTGACCACCGCGCAGGCCATCATGATCAACGCGTTGATCATGACGAACCACAGCTGTTCGTCCCGCAGATCGCCGTCGGTGAGGTCCCCGGCGGCCCGGGCCAGGGTGCCCGCGAAGGCCATCACCCCGCCGGTGATCACCGGATACTCCAGGAACTTCATGTCCTTGTCGCCGGTCTCCTGGAAGTACGGGAGCTTCCCGTCCGCGAGACCACGGTTGACGTACAGGTGCGGCATGTCGCTGTAGCAGGCGTGCGAGTACTGCGTGCTGCCGGCGAACCAACCGCCGTCGTAGCAGGGCTTCTTCTGCACGATCCCGAGCGCGAAGCAGGCCACCGCGAGCAGGACGAGCACCCGCACGGGGCTCCACCAGCGGTTGCCCACGAATCGGATCCGGCGCCCGGCCGGGCCGCCGACGACCTCGCTGCCCGCCCGGACCACCGGGTCGTCGAGGCTCGGCAGGACGGGTTCGGTCGATGTCGGCGTCATGGCGCCCATCCTCTCGCGCTCCACGAGGAGGCTGCCCTCGCCGGCCGGATAACGACAACGCGTGCCCCACCGCCGGTGCGATGGGGCACGCGTAAGGCTAGGCCCTGGCCGGAAGCGTCGCCGAGTTCTCGGCGTCCGGCACGTCGGCCGGGTCGGTCAGCCGCCGCCCCGGCCGCCGATGATGAAGCCGTTGGCCCCACCCCGAGGACCGCCCGGACCGCCGCCGGGGCCGCCGGGGCCGCCGGGTTCGGTGTTCGTCGGTTTGCCGGTGTTCGTCGGTTTGCCGGTGTTCCCGCCCCCTCCGGGATCACCACTGCTGCCGTGCGAGCCGCCTCCGGGCGCGGTCGTCGTCGCCGGCGGCGTGGTCGGCGGTGCGCTGGTCGTCGGCGGCGGGGTGCTGGGCGCCTTGGTGGTCGGCGGCGCGGTCGTGGGCGGGATGGTCACCCGGTCCCGGTCCTCGAACTTCTCGCCCGGCACCGCGAAGTCGGCGTTGGGCATCCCCTGCATCGCGCCCTTCATGTACGCGGTCCACACCAGCGTGGGGATGTCACCACCGTGCACGGAGTCGCGACCGCCCAATCCCTTGAGCGACAGGCGGGCGTGGGTATTCGGGTCCTCCCGGAACAGCGCCACCGAGGTGGCCAGGTTCGGCGTGTATCCCACGAACCACGCGGAGTTGTTGCCGTCGGTGGTACCGGTCTTGCCGGCCACGGGCCGACCCAGCGCCTTGGCCGCGCGGCCGGTGCCGTCGTTGAGCGGCGGGTTGTCCACGACCCGCTGCATGACCTGGTTGACGGTGTCCGCGACATTCTTGTCGAACAGTTGCTTCGGCTCGCGCTTGGGCAGTTCGACCTTCGAGCCGTCGTGGGTGACGTCCTTGACGAAGTACGGATCGGCGTGCAGACCGCGTGCCGCGAACGTGGCGTAGGCCTCGGCCATGTCCAGCGCACTCGGCGGCGCGACACCGAGCGCCATCGTCGGGGTCGGCTCGAACGAACCGAGATCCGGCGGCAGTCCGGCGTCGATGGCGGCCTTCTTCACGTTCTCCGGCCCGACGTCGGCGGCGAGTTGGAGGAAGACGGTGTTCACCGACTTCTCCATGGCCCTGGTGATCGGGATGGGCCCGTAGTTCACGTCCCCCTCGTTCGGGGCCAAGTACTCCTTGTTGGTCTTGTCGTCCTTGAAGACCTGCCCGTTGCGCAACTTGATCGGAATCTTGCTGTCACCGTTGTACGTGCTGTCCGGACCGATGGGTTTCCCGTCGGCTCCGCCGTTACGCAGTGCCGCCGCGAGCACGAACAGCTTGAACGTCGAACCCGCCTGGATGTCGCGCCGGACCGCGTCGTTGTACTCCTGCTGGACGAAGTCCGGACCGCCGTACAGCGCGACCACCGCTCCGTCGCCGGGGACCACCGAGGCCAGGCCGGTGCGGATGTAGCGGTCCGCCTCGTTCTTGTCCGGCTTGAGCTCGGAGGTCAGCTGGTCCTTGACCGCCGCGACCGCCGCGTCCTGCTTGGGCTTTTCGAACGTGGTGACGATCTTGTAGCCGCCCCGGGCCAGATTCGCCTCGGGTATCACGTTGTTGGCCTTGAGGTACTGGTCGGTCACCTTCATCAGGTAACCGGCCTGACCGGCCTTGTTCGCGGCCGGCTTGGGCTTGATCGGCATCGGGAACTGGAGCGTCTCGCGCTCGGCCTTGGTCAGCCAGCCCTCCTTGACCATGCCGTCCAGCGCGTACGCCCAGCGGCCCTTGACCTTGTCCAGCTGGCCCGGGAACTCGATCACGTCGTAGATGCCCGGCGCGTTGAGCAGGGTGGCCAGGTAGGCGCCCTCGGCCACGTTCAGGTCGCCGACGTTCTTGCCGTAGTAGGCCTGCGCGGCGGCCTGGATGCCGTACGCGTTGCGGCCGTAGAAGGCGGTGTTGAGGTAGCCGACGAGGATGTCGTCCTTGCGCATCTGCCGGTCGACCTTCAGCGCGATGAAGATCTCGCTGAACTTGCGCTTGAAGGTGCGCTCCTGGGTCAGGTACGTGTTCTTGACGTACTGCTGGGTGATCGTCGAACCACCCTGCGTGTCACCGCCCTTGACCATGGTGACCCCGGCGCGGAGCAGACCCTTGGGGGAGACGCCGGAGTCGCTGTAGAACGACCGGTTCTCCGCCGCGATCACGGCCTTCTGCACGTGCTTGGGGATCTGGTCCACCGTGACGTTCTGCCGGTTGACCTGCCCGGTGCGCCCGATCTCGGTGACGCCGTCGGCGTAGTAGTAGATGTTCGACTGGTATGTCGTGTTCGCGTTCGGGTCGGGCACCTTGACCATCGCGTACGCCAAGGCCGCGAGCCCCATCAGCGACGCGAAGAAGAACAGGATCATCGCCAGGATCTGCTTGATGGACGGCAACCAGCGACGAATGCCGGTCTTGCCGTACCTGGGGTAGTCGATGAACCGCTTCCTCCGGGGCGGACCGGCCTCGGAACGGGATCGGCCGCCGGCCGCCCCGCCGTTGGCGGCCCGCCGGCCCCCGGCGCGGGCGGCCGCGCGGGCCTCCATGCGCGAGAGCGGGCGTTCCTCGTCGCCCTCCCCGGGCCCGTCGGGCAACGACGAGCCGCCGGGTGGCGTTCCGCCGCCCCCGGACCCTCCCGCGCCCCCCGAATGCGAGCCACCGCGCCCCTCGGGACGCGGCTGCGGTGATCTACGGCGATGTTCACTCATGCGTTCGCTACTCCTCGGCCGTACGACGCGGAGGTCGGACGCACGGGTCGTGGCTCTCCGCTCCCCAGGACGCAAGCGCATGGGAAGCGGTTCCGCAGGAAGCGGGGCTTGAGGTACCACACGGCGGAACAGACTACGCGGATCCGCTTTCGCGACCTCACTGTGACCTGCCTGTGACCCGAGTCACCGGCGGCCGCCTTGCCACCACACGGCAAGGAGACCTATCGTCTCGATGTATCGGTTCGATACATCGGGCCGGTACATCGAGCCGGGGGCGCAGGAGCCCCGGCCGGACGAAGGTCGGCTGTGACCGTATCCCACGGTCGTGTCCGTGCCCATGTCCGGCCCGGTCCGCAGTGGATGGAGGAAGGCGATGAGCAGGCGCGGTGGCGTCCTCGAATTCGCGATCCTCGGCCTGCTGCACGACTCCCCCATGCACGGCTACGAGTTGCGCAAGCGGCTCAACACCGTGCTCGGTTCGTTCCGTGCCATCGCCTACGGCACCCTCTATCCGTGCCTGAAGTCCCTGCTGGAGCGGGGTCTGCTCGCGGAGGAGATTCCGGAGGTGACGGCACTCGCCGGCAGCAAGCGGTCCCGGATCGTCTACCAGCTGACGGCACAGGGCAAGGAGCACTTCCAAGAACTGCTGTCCGAGTCCGGGCCCTCGGCCTGGGAGGACGAGAACTTCGGCGTGCACTTCGCCTTCTTCGGTCGAACCGACCACGAGGTGCGCATGCGTATCCTCGAGGGTCGGCGCAGCCGGCTCGAGGAGCGCCTCGACCGGGTGCGCGGGTCGCTGACCCGGACACGGGAGAAGCTCGACGGCTACACCCTCGAGTTGCAGCGACACGGCTTGGAGTCGGTCGAGCGCGAAGTGCGCTGGCTGAACGAGCTCATCACCGCCGAGCGGCACGCCGGAGCGACTCCGGACGCCCCCGGCCCCGAAACCCCGGTCGACCCGTCGAAGGACGCCGACCGGCTTCGGACCCCCACCCAGGACGTGGCCTCGGACCCGTCCGCATCCAACAACTGAGGTCGCCGGTTCGTGGCGACTTCGTCGAGATCACAGGGAGCAACCGGAATGGGTTCGGTTCGCGTAGCCATCGTCGGCGTGGGCAACTGCGCCGCTTCGCTGGTGCAGGGCGTCGAGTACTACAAGGACGCCGACCCGAACAGCCGCGTCCCCGGCCTGATGCACGTGCAGTTCGGCGAGTATCACGTGCGTGACGTCGAGTTCGTGGCCGCTTTCGATGTGGACGCCAAGAAGGTCGGCTTCGACCTCTCCGACGCCATCGGTGCCAGCGAGAACAACACGATCAAGATCTGCGACGTGCCGCCGTCGGGCGTCACCGTGCAGCGTGGGCACACCCTGGACGGTCTCGGCAAGTACTACCGCGAGACCATCGAGGAGTCGACCGACGCCCCCGTCGACGTGGTCAAGGTCCTCAAGGACCAGGCCGTCGACGTCCTCGTCTGCTACCTCCCGGTGGGCTCCGAGGACGCGGCGAAGTTCTACGCCCAGTGCGCCATCGACGCCAAGGTCGCGTTCGTCAACGCCCTCCCGGTCTTCATCGCCGGCACCAAGGAGTGGGCGGACAAGTTCACCGAGGCGGGCGTGCCGATCGTCGGCGACGACATCAAGTCGCAGGTGGGCGCCACGATCACGCACCGCGTGATGGCGAAGCTCTTCGAGGACCGCGGTGTCCTGCTCGAGCGCACCATGCAGCTGAACGTCGGCGGCAACATGGACTTCAAGAACATGTTGGAGCGCGAGCGCCTGGAGTCGAAGAAGATCTCCAAGACGCAGTCGGTCACCTCGCAGGTGGACCGCGACCTCGGCTCGGACAACGTGCACATCGGCCCGTCCGACTTCGTCGCGTGGCTCGACGACCGCAAGTGGGCGTACGTGCGCCTCGAGGGTCGCGCCTTCGGCGACGTGCCGCTGAACCTGGAGTACAAGCTCGAGGTCTGGGACTCGCCGAACTCGGCCGGTGTCATCATCGACGCCGTGCGCGCCGCGAAGATCGCCAAGGACCGCGGCATCGGTGGCCCGATCCTGTCGGCGTCCTCCTACTTCATGAAGTCGCCGCCGGTGCAGTACTTCGACGACGAGGCCCGCAACGCCGTCGAGTCCTTCATCAAGGGCGACATCGAGCGCTGACCCGCTCCGCTCGGCCCGCGCCCCCGCGGTGCGTTCGAGCGACCCAGGGCCCGGCTCCCCTCCAGGGGCCGGGCCTTCGGCGTACCCGGGCGCGGCGGTGCCCGTTTCGGGTGCGGCGCCCGCCGCCGGCTACGGTGGGCGCCGTGGCCCTCATCCGTGATCTGCGCTCGTTGTTGAAGCTGCGCGACTTCCGTCGGCTCTTCGCCACCCGGCTGACCTCGCAGCTGTCCGACGGCGCCTTCCAGGTCGCGATCGCGGGGCAGGCGTTCTTCTCGCCGGAGAAGCAGACCTCGGCCGCGGCGATCGCGACCGCGTTCGCCGTGCTGCTGCTGCCGTATTCGCTGGTGGGGCCGTTCACCGGGGTGCTGCTCGACCGGTGGCGGCGGCGGCAGGTCCTGGTGCGGTGCAATCTGCTGCGCGCGGTGCTGGTGGCGGTGACGGCCGCGCTGGTGCTGATCGGGGTGCCCGATCCGGTCTTCTACGCGGCGGCCCTGGTGGTGCTGTCGGTGAATCGGTTCGTGCTCGCCGGGTTGTCCGCGTCACTGCCGCGTGTGGTGCCGGCCGAGCGGCTGGTGACGGCGAACTCGGTGTCGCCCACGGCCGGCACCGTGGCGGCGGCGGTCGGCGGCGGGGCCGCGGTGCTCGTACACGCGCTCCTGGCCGAGGGGTCGGGGGCCACCGCGCTGGTGATCGTGGTGTCGGGCCTGCTGTACCTGGGCTCGGCGGCGGTCGCCGCGACGATGCCGAGCGATCTGCTCGGGCCCGATCCCGACCGGGTGTTGCCGGATGTGCGCGAGGCGCTGCGCTCGGTGGCCCGGGGGCTGCGCGAGGGGGCGGTGCACGTGTGGCGGCGTCGGGCGCCGGCGCACGCGTTGGCCGCGATCACCGCGATGCGGTTCTGCTACGGCGTGCTGACCGTGATGACGGTGCTGCTGTGCCGCAACACGTTCAACGATCCGAGCGACACCGACGGCGGGCTCGCGACCTTCGGGATCACGGTGAGCGTGTCCGCGCTCGGCTTCTTCGTGGCGGCCGTGATCACGCCGGGGGTCACCGCGCGGATCGGTGTCCCGGCCTGGATCGGCGCGTGCGCGCTGGCCGGGGCGGTGTGCCAGGCGGCGCTCGGGCTGCCGTTCCTGTTCGCGCCGATGGTGGTGGGCGCCTTCCTGCTCGGGGTGACCTCGCAGGGCGCCAAGATCGGGGTGGACACGATCGTGCAGAGCACCGTCGACGACGCTTACCGGGGTCGGGTGTTCTCCGTCTACGACGTGCTCTTCAACGTCGCGTTCGTCGGCGCCGCCGCGGTCGCCGCGCTCGGGCTGCCCGACGACGGTCGGTCCCCGGCAGTGCTGCTCGGGGTCGCCGGGGTGTACGCGCTGACCGGAGTCCTGTACGGCCTGGCGTCGCGCCGCCACCCTCCGGTGATCATCGAGGGCTCACCGGCGGGCAACGACCGGCCATGATGTCCCTTTCATGACCGGGAAAGGCATTTGATCCGCCGCACATCTCCAAGAAATTACCCGCGGGTAGTGCAATGACGAGGCCGAGGTTCTAATCTGCACATCCAGCGATTTTCGGCACCTCTGGAGATACTCCATGTCCAACGACGCCGGTCCGGGTGAAAACAATCCTTTGCCGTACAGACCGGCATGGACCGAGAACACTCCGCCGCACGGGCACGAGTTCGCCGCCCGCGAGCCGGCCGTCCCGCACGTCCCGGTGGTCCGCCGGCCGCAGGTCGACGGGCGCGCGAGTCGGCGGGCGGCCGAACGCCCGCGACGCGGCCGTGCGGCGCTGATCGCGACCCTGGCGGTGCTGCTGATCGGCGGCGGGACGGCCGCCGGGGGCTGGTGGTACGTGCACAAGAACGACGCCGACGGGATCCGCATCCACGAGGGCGACTGCCTGCGGGACAGGACGAGCATCGACGCGGACCCGGTCCCGTGCGAGGACCCGCAGGCCCGCTTCATCGTGGTCGAACGGGTCCAGGGCACGACGGACACCGACGTCTGCGATTCGCTGCCGGGCGATCCGATCGCGCTGGTCTCGGATCCCGCGCAGGACCGCTTCGTACTGTGTCTCGGGGCACGAAAGTAATCCGTGCCACCTGTGAATAGCGCTTTATGCCCGTTATTCCGCTCACATTCGACCGGTGTAAGGGGAATCCCCGCTGCGCGTGTCCGGCCGGACCCCTAGTGTTCCGGACTGTCTCACCAGTCCCCTGCAACGGAGATCGCCCCCATGTCCAATCCCTTCCCGCCCGGCCCCAACGGCCCGCAGCAGCCGAACCAGGGCTGGAACCAGCAGCCCGGGCAGCAGCCGCCGCCGCAGGGCGGGTGGCAGCAGCAGCCGGGCCAGCCGCAGCAGGGTTGGGGGCAGCAGCCCGGTCAGCCGGGCGGATACCCGCCCGCCGGTCAGCCGGGCTTCTACGGCGGCCCGCCGCCGCCCCCGCCGCGCAAGAGCAAGCTGAAGAAGATCCTGATCCCGATCGCGGTCCTGGTCGTCCTGGCCATCGTCGGCCTGGTCGCGAAGAACTACAACAAGGACGACGCCACCACCGCGAAGGCCGGCGACTGCCTGGGCCACATCGAGGGTGGCATCGGCAAGTCCAAGATGCCGAAGATCGCCAAGTGCGACTCGCCGGACGCCAAGTGGAAGATCCTCAAGAAGGTCGACGGCAGCTCGGACAAGAGCAAGTGCGACGGTCTCCCGGACAACTCGGGTTACTTCGCGATGTTCTACTGGACCGGTTCCAAGAAGGGCGTGGTCTGCATGGCCTTCACCTCGAAGACGACGCTGGCCGACGTCAAGGCGCTGGACCCCATCTCGACGATGAGCGCCACCGAGGAAGACTTCCAGGCGACCAAGAAGCAACTCGAGGAAAAGGGCGCCAAGTTCGAGTAGGCGCCCCGCACTCGTACGACACCGAAGCCCGCCGGTTGTCCCACCGGCGGGCTTCGTGCGTGCTCAGGCTCGGGCGTTCGCCGTCCACCACTCGCGCAGCGCGGCGACGGCCGTCTCGTGGTCCATCGGGCCGTGTTCGAGGCGCAGCTCCAGCATGTGCCGGTAGGCCTTGCCGACCAGTGGGCCCGGCGGCACCTCCAGGAGCTTCATGATCTCGTTGCCGTCCAGGTCCGGCCGGATCGAGTCCAGCTCCTCCTGCTCGGCGAGCTGCGCGATCCGCTCCTCCAGCGAGTCGTAGGCCCGGGCCAGCGTCGCCGCCTTGCGCTTGTTGCGGGTGGTGCAGTCCGAGCGGGTCAGCTTGTGCAGCCGATCGAGCAGCGGACCCGCGTCGCGCACATAGCGGCGCACCGCCGAGTCGGTCCACTCGCCCGTGCCGTAGCCGTGGAAGCGCAGGTGCAGCTCGACCAGGCGGGTGATGTCGTCGGTGACGTCCTTCGGATACTTCAAGGCCTTGAGCCGCTTGCGGGACATGTGCGCGCCGACCATCTCGTGATGGTGGAACGAGACCCGGCCGTCCGCCTCGAAGCGCCGGGTACGCGGCTTGCCGATGTCGTGCAGCAGCGCGGCCAGGCGCAGCACCAGGTCCGGCTCGCCCGGCGGCTCCAGCGCCATCGCCTGTTCGAGCACGATCAGCGTGTGCTCGTACACGTCCTTGTGCCGGTGGTGCTCGTCCACCTCCAGGCGCAACGTCGGCAGCTCGGGCAGCACGTGCTCGGCCAGGCCGGTGGTGACCAGCAGTTCCAGGCCCTTGCGCGGGTGATCGGACACGATCAGCTTGTTCAGCTCGTCGCGGACCCGCTCGGCGGAGACGATCTCGATCCGCTCGGCCATGTCCTGCATCGCCGCGACCACCTCGGGCGCGACCTCGAAGTCGAGCTGCGCGGCGAAGCGCGCGGCCCGCATCATCCGCAGCGGATCGTCGCCGAAGGATGCCTCCGGGGTGCCCGGGGTGCGCAAGACGCGCGCGGCCAGGTCAGCCAGCCCGCCGTGCGGGTCCACGAACGTGATCCCCGGCAGTGCCACCGCCATCGCGTTGACCGTGAAGTCGCGCCGGACCAGGTCGTCCTCGATCGAGTCGCCGTAGGAGACCTCCGGCTTGCGCGAGGTGCGGTCGTACGCCTCGGAGCGGTAGGTGGTGATCTCGATCTGGTAGTCGGGCGAACCGGCGAGCCTCTTGCGGCAGCCGACCGTGCCGAACGCGATGCCCACGTCCCACACCGCGTCCGCCCAGGGGCGCACGATCGCCAGCACCTGTTCGGGGCGCGCGTCGGTGGTGAAGTCGAGGTCGTTGCCCAACCGGCCGAGCAGGGCGTCCCGCACCGAACCGCCGACCAGCGCGAGCGTGTGCCCGGCCGCTTCGAAGCGGCGGGCGAGGTCGTCGGCGACGGGGGCGACGCGCAACAGTTCGGTGACGGCGCGGCGCTGGACGGCGCTCAGCTCGCCGCCGGCCGGCGGGTCGTCCGGGAGGGGTGTGTTCTTGGCGTTCGGCACGGGAGACAAGGTTACGGGTCGAGGCCGCGGCTCTCGCGCGCATTATGCCGGGGCCGCCCTCGCGCGCGGTCGGCGTGCCGGCGTGATCATGGCGTGATGGCGTGGCGCATGTCGCACTAAGCTTGGCGGATGCCTTCCGAGACCACGCCGCCGCGCCGTCGGCTGCAGGTGGTCGAGGAGACCTCGGCGGGTGGTCTGGTGATCGATCGGCTCACGTTGCGCGCGGCGTTGATCGCTCGCCGGGATCGACGCGGCCGGCTGCTGTGGTCGCTGCCCAAGGGGCACATCGAGGACGGCGAGAGCGTGGTGGACGCCGCGCTGCGCGAGGTCGAGGAGGAGACCGGCATCGTGGGTCGGGTGCTGGCTCCGCTCGGCGTGATCGACTATTGGTTCACCGCGCCGGACCGGCGGGTGCACAAGACCGTCCACCACTACCTCATGGAGGCGGCGGGCGGGGATCTGTCGGACGACGACATCGAGGTCGAAGCGGTGGCTTGGGTTCCGCTCGGCGCGCTCTCCGCGCGCCTCGCCTACCCCGACGAACGACGGTTGGCGACACTCGCCCCGGAGCTGTTGGCGGACAGCGCGTGAGCGATCGCCGGATCCGCTCCGAGGCCGGGATACCGCCGCGACGCGGTCGAGTGGCCGGTGTGCTGCTTTTGGCCCTGCTGCTCGCCGTCACGCTGCTCGGCGCGCTGCCACCGACGGTCGTGCGCGCCGCCGACGGCGACGGCGTCCGAATCCTGATCACCAAGATGACCCCGATCGCCAGGCCCGGCGGCACCATCACCGTCGAGGGCCAGGTGCTGAACAGCGGCTCCAAGCCGCTCGACACGGTGGAGCTGGCGGTGCGGATGCGCACCTCGGAACCGCTCTTCCGCAGCGGCATCTCCTCGGCCGAGGAGGGCCAGTCGAACGGCTCCCTGGTGCGTGAGGTCAAGCCGGTGACCGTGCAGGTGCCGGCCTCGGGGCCGGGCCGGCCGTGGTCGTTCAACATTCGCGCCGACGCGCTCAATCTGGGCGAGCCCGGCGCGTACCCGCTCGCGATCGAGGCGCGGGTCGGCGGCCGGGTCGTCGGCTCCACCCGCACCTTCCTGCCGTGGGTCGGCAAGAACGGCCTGAAGAACGTACCGAAACTGCGGGTCGGCATGGTCTGGCCGCTGGTCGACCGACCGCACCGCGACGGCACCACACTCGGCGACGAGGGCCAGACGACGGTGTTCCGCGACGACGACCTGGCCGCGCTGTTCGCCCCGGGCGGGCGGTTGTACGAACTGGCGGCGATCGGCGGCGGGATGAAGGTCGACTGGGCGATCGACCCCGAACTGCTGGACTCCGCAGCCGAGATGGCCGGCGGCTATCGGGTCGCGCCGCCCGGCAGCCTGGAGCCGGGCAAGCCGAAGAAGACCAAGGACGGCAAGCCACCGGCCGAGGAGGACACGGCCAAGGCGACGCCGAACCAGATCTCGAACACGCTGGCGGGCGGCGGCGGTCAAACCGCCGCCGGATGGCTGGACCGGCTCAAGGGCGCCATCGGTCCCCAGCCCGTGATCGGCCTCCCGTACGGCGACACCGACATCGCCGCCGTGGCGCACGCGCTCGACGCCGACAAGACGGACCTGCGCCCGCTGTTGACCGAGGCCCAAATCGCATCCGCCGACGTCTTCCAGCGCATCCTGGGCAGGCCCGCACGCGCCGACGTCGCCTGGCCCGCCTCCGGCGCGCTGGACCCCTCGATCGTCTCCCTGGCCGGCAACAGCGGCGCCGGCACGGTGATCACCGCCGGCGCGAGCCTGCCGCCGACCAAGGACCTCAACGTCACACCGCTGGCCACCGCGTCCCTGCCGGGCGCCGACAAGGGCACCGCGCTGGTCACCGACCCGGACATCGACACGCTGCTGGCCGCGGACACCAGGGCGCCGGGCCAGGCGGTGCTGACCACCCAGCAGTTGCTGGCCGAGTTCCTGACCATCGTGTTGCAGGAGCCCACGCTCAAGCCCACCCGCAGCGTGCTGGTCGCCCCGCCGCGGCTGATGGACACCGCGCTGGCGGGCGTGCTGCGCGACGTGATGGCCGCGTCGGCCGAGTGGACGCAACCCACCGGCCTGGCCGAGTTGGCCGCCGAGCCCGGTCCGCTGCCCGCCCGCAAGTCGGCCGCCTACCCCAAGGGCGTGCGCGCCTCCGAACCGAGCGCGCAATACCTGGCGGAGACCGACAACCTGGCCGGGTCGATGCAGACCTTCGCCTCGATCCTGACCCGGCCCGAGCGGGTGACCGGCCCGTTCGACCCCGCGCTGCTGCGCATGTTGTCCACCTCGTGGCGCGGCGACACGCAGGGGGCGGATCGTTACCGGTTGGGCGTGACCCGGGGACTGCGCGAGCTGGAATCGCTCGTCTACATCATCCGCAGAACCGGGGTGACGCTGTCCGGCGACGAGGGCAACATCCCGGTGACCGTGGTGAACAACCTCCAGCAGCCGATCAACGTGCGGGTGGCGGTCACCTCGCACCAGCCCAACCGGCTCAAGCTGGGCGACCCGGCCACCGTGACGGTGCCCGACGGCCGCCGGCTCGAGGTGCCGATCTCGGCGAAATCGGCCGCGAATGGCAAGGTCATGGTCGACGTGGCGCTGCTCACCCCGGACGGGCGGGCGGTGAATCCGGCGCAGTCGTTCTTCGTGAACACCACCACGATCGACGCGCTGACCCGCTGGATCATCGGCGGCCTCGCGTTCCTGCTCGCGGTGTTCTCGCTCCGCGCGTTCCTACGCAAGCGCCGGGAGGCCGCCCTTGCCGGGGACACGCACGGCGAGGATGGTGAGGACGACGTCGATCCGCCGGCGGAATCCGATCCCCCGGACGACGCCGACGGGGACCGGATCCGGCCGATATCGGGGTGGTCGCCACCCCGTCCGACGCACCCGCACGCCGGCGGGAACAGACCGCCCGATCCGGCCGACCCGCACGGACACACACCGTTGGGATCCACGACCGACCGCCCCGAATGAGAAAGTGGGCACCGGACACTCAACCTGACCGAGAAGACGAGGGCCCGCCCGCATGAGCGACCGGAGCGACGAACGTCAGCCGTACACCGGCGGCTCCGCCGAGCCGGACGACGGCGCGCACGACGATCCCTACCGGGGTCGGCCGCCCGCCGACCCCTACCTGCAGCAGTACGTCGATCCGTACGGGCAGCCGGCCGATCCCTACGCCGCGCAACCGCCGGATCCGTACGCGCACCCCGGGGAGCAGGGCTATCCCGACCCCAACGCGCACCCGGGCTACGGCGAGCCCGAGTACCCGCAGCAGGGCTATCAGAGCCAGGGCGGCTACGGCGCGGGCCCCGAACCGGCCTACGGGGATCCCTACGGCGCCCAGTCGGGCGGCGGCTACGACCCCTACGGGCAGCAACAACAACAGCAGCAGCCCGCCCAGGACGGCGGGGCGTGGTTCCGCGACGAGTTGAGCGACCCGCCCGGCAACGACCCGTACGTGGGCGTGGACGAGATCTTCACCCCCGAGGCGGCGCCGTACGACCCTTCTCGGCAGTACGACCCCGCGCAGCACTACGACCCCTCCGGCGCGCCGCAGCAGTACGGCGACCACGGCGGCTACGGCTCCGGCGACCCGTACGGGCAGCAGCCACAGGCGCCGCAGGCGCAGAACTACGCGCAACAACCGCAGCAGCAGCACCAACCGCAGGCGTACCAGCAGCAGTCGTACGTCCCGCAGCAGCCGAGCCCGCAGCAGGGCCAGGGCGGCTGGGGCGACTACGACCGCCCCGGCGGCTGGCTGATGGACCAGACGCTGACCGGCATCAACCTCGGCCTCGCCGGCGACATCGCGGGCATGCCCTCGTACACCGAGGCGTACCAGCGCTACGAGACCCAGCACCGGGCCGAGGCGGCCGCCGCGTCGATGTCGGCGAGCGCCGTCCTCGACGCCCCGCCGGTCCCGGTGAACCCGTCCACCTCGCCCGTCTATCGGATGCCCGGCTCGGGCGCCGAGGAGCGCATGGCCGGCATCCCGGTCGGCGGCGGCGGCCGGAAGGGCAGCAAGCTCGGCGGGATAATGCGGTCCTCCGCCGTGATGGCCGCGGGCACGATCGTGTCCCGGATGACCGGCTTCGTCCGCAACCTGGTCGCCGCGGCGGCGCTGGGCACCGCGATCCTGGCGAACACCTACAACGTCGCCAACACGATGCCGACGCTGTTGTACATCCTGGTCGGCGGCGGCGCGCTGAACGCGGTGTTCGTACCGCAGCTGGTGCGGGCCATGCGCCAGGACGACGACGGCGGCGAGGCGTACGCGAACCGCCTGCTCACGCTGGTGATGACGGTGCTGGCGGGGTTGGTGATGCTGGCCTGGTTCGGCGCGCCGCTGCTGATCCGGGCGTTCGCGAACTCGCTGGCCAAACATCATCAGGACTACGAGCTCGCGATCACCTTCGCGCGCTACTGCCTGCCGATCATCTTCTTCATGGGCCTGCACGTGCTGTTCGGGCAGATCCTCAACGCGCGCGAGCGCTACGGCCCGATGATGTGGACCCCGGTCCTGAACAACATCGTCATCATCGCGACGTTCGGCCTGTACATCTGGGTGGCCGGCACCCAGAAGAACACCGGGCAGAACTCGGACACCATCACCCCGGACGAGATCCGGCTGCTGGGTCTGGGCACGCTGCTCGGCATGGTCGTGCAGTCGATGGCGATGATCCCGTATCTCAAGTCGGCCCGGTTCCGCTTCCGGCCGCGCTTCGACTGGCGCGGCTCGGGGATGGGCAAGGCGCTCGGGCTGGCCAAGTGGACGTTCCTGTTCGTGCTGGCCAACCAGGCCGGCTATCTGGTGGTGACCCAGCTCGCCACCGCGATCGACGTCGACGCGCGGGACCAGAACATCCAGTTCGGCGTCGGCTTCACCGCCTACAGCAGCGCGCTGCTGATCTGGCAGCTGCCCCAGGCGGTGATCACCGTGTCGGTGATGACCGCGATGTTGCCCCGGATGAGTCGCGCCGCCGCCGACGGCGACGAGGCCAGCGTGCGCGGCGACATCTCCTCCGGCCTGCGCCTGTCGGCGGTGGCGATGATCCCCTGCGCGGTGATCTTCGTGGCCCTCGGCCGCGACATCGGCGGCTTCATCTTCGCGCCCACCGGCGAACAGAGCGCGCACTGGATCGGCTACATGCTGATGGCACTCGGCCTGGGCCTGATCCCGTACTCGGCGCAGTACGTGCTGCTGCGCGGCTTCTACGTGTACGAGGACACCCGGACACCGTTCCTGAACACCGTGTGGATCGCGGGCGCCCAGGCGGCCTTCGCGGGCCTGGCCTATGTCGCGCTGCCCACCAAGTGGGCCGGTGTCGGCATCGCGGGCGGCTACAGCCTGGCCTACCTCGTCGGCGTGCTGCTGGCCGCGCAACGGCTGAAGAAGCGGCTCGGCGACCTGGACGGCCGCCGGGTGACCCGGACCTACACCCGGCTGCTGATCGCCGCCGGGATCGGCGGCGCCGCGGCGTTCTTCGTGGCCCGGGTGTGTACCGGCCACTTCGGCTCGGCCATGGGCGGCTCGGCGATCGCGGTCGGCGCCGGGATCGTGACCATGTTCGTGGTGTTCTTCATCGCGGCGAACCGCATGCGCGTCGAGGAGATGAGCGCGATGACCGGGATGATCAAGGGCCGACTCGGGCGCTGACCGGGTCACGCGCGCGGCCGTACCGCCCCCGCCCGCCGGATTCCCACCGGGAATTCGGCGGGCGGAACGGTGTGGGATGCACCACCATGGGGCGAGTGAGGGTGTGGCTCTCGGCGAAACGGGGGTAATGCTCCCGATACGCCGGTCTCGGTTTCCTTTCGGATCTTGCGAGGAGGCAACCCGAAGAGGGGTCCGGGAGTCTCAAGGTATGTAGAGGTCGTCCCTGACCAACGGCCCGAGAAGCCTCACCTCTACGATGAGTGTGCCGACGAGGAGGATGAGGCCGAGGTGACGGACCGAACCGCAGGATCCGTCGACCTAGCGACGGGTGAGGCAAACCCCGTACCGACAAAGGCTTCTGACACATCGTTGGACAAACGTGTCGGTTCGGACGAGAAGACCTCCGGAACCACCACCACGGTTTTGCCCATCGGTTCCGAGCCCGAACCCGACGCCGGCTCCGAATCCGGGTCGCCTGCCGGTCCCGACTCCGACGAAGCGGCGGCTGAGACCGCCGAGCCGACCGCGACCGCGACCGCGACCGCGAAGAACACCGAAGCGGCGGTCGAGGCAGCGGCCGAACCGGTCGTGCGGAAGCCGACGGACGACGGCGATGCCGACGGTGACCACGGCGACAGCGACGCAAACTCCGGCGGCGCGCCGGCCGCGCCCGCGCCCGCCCCGGAGCCCCCCGCCCCCCGGGTCAACCGAGGCACCCGACTCGCCGAGCGCTACCGACTCGAACACCGCCTGTCCCAGAACGGCCGCAGCGAGACCTGGCGCGCGGTGGACGAGAAGTTGCGGCGCGCGGTGGGCGTACACATCGTCCCCGCCGGCGGTGAACACGGTCGGGCGGTGATCGCCGCCGCCCGCGCCGCCGCGCTGATGGGCGACCCCCGCTTCGTCCAGGTCCTCGACTGCGCCGAACAGGACGGCCTGATCTATGTGGTGAAGGAGTGGCTGCCCGACGCGGACAACCTCACCAAGGTCTTCGAAAGCGCCCCGCTGCCGCCGCACGAGGTCTACGAACTCACCCGCGCGCTCGCCCAGGCGATGTCCGTCGCACACCGCGCCGGCCTGTCGCACCTGCGGCTCACGCCGGAGAACGTACTGCGCATGCACACCGGCCAGTACAAGATCGTCGGCCTGGCGGTCGAGGCCGCGCTGTACGGACACGACACCACCGACGCGGCCCGCGACGACACGCACGCGGTCGGCCGGCTGATGTACGCCGCGCTGACCCGACGCTGGGTCGAGGGCACCGAATACGGCCTGCAGGCCGCGCCGTTCACCGGCGGCAGGCTGTGCGCGCCCGGCCAGATCCGGGCCGGCGTGGACGACACGCTCGCCGCCCTGGCGATGCGCGCGCTCGGCCACGAGGTCAAGCACGAACCGGCGTTCGAGACACCGGGAGAGCTGTCCGCGGCGATCACCGCCATCCCGGAGATGCACCCGCCGGAGCAGAACACCATCGTCGGCGGCCCGGAGCCGGACGAGTACCCGATCTACACCCCGACGCCGAACCGGACGGTCTACGCCTCGGCGGGCTACTCCGGCGGCGGCCGCGGCCCGGTCGGCCCGGCCCGACCGCCGGTCACCCCGCCACCGCCGCTGGGCGGCCGGTTCGGCGCCGCGGTCAAGGGCGCGGTCGCGGTCCTGGTGGTGCTCGCCATCGTGCTGGTGACGTGGCAGGTGGCCAGCCACGTGGGCGACGGCGAGAAGAAGAAACCGCCCTTGGAGAAGCAGAGCGGCAGCCAGTCGAGCACGCCGACCCAGGCACCGGTGGCTCCGGCACCCACGCGGGTGACCACCCCCACGCGCGGCACGGAGATCTCGATCGGCGGCGCGCCCGCCGATCAGGAGGACGTGGTGAAGACCTACGACAAAAACCGCGACACGTACTGGCAGACCAACATGATGAAGGACGGACCGACGGTCGACTACAACGGCCGCAAGGGGTACGGCATCATCTACGACCTCGGCGAACCGATGGACGTCCGCGGCCTCGACCTTGCGCTGGGCACGGGCGGAGCCACCACCACCATCACGCTCAAGGCCGCGCCGGGAGCCGCGTCGATGCCGTCGAGCCAGGACGCCTTCACCACCACCGTGGGCAGCAAGTCGACCGATGCGGCCGAGGTGAGCATCCGTTCCGACCAGGCGATCAAGACCCAGTACGTACTGGTCCTGATGACCGCGATGCCCAAGGTTCTCCAGGACGTCAACGGCTACCACATCTACACGCCGGGGCATCAGAACGCCTGGCGCGAGATCACCTTCACGGTCAACAGCTGACCTTGTCCGAACGATCGAGCCGGACCTGCCTCCGGCGCCGCCGCATCGCATGCCAGGATGACCCCGGGCCCAGGGGAGGTAGGCGGTGAGTACCGAGCGCAGCGGATCGGCGTACGCGGACGTCACCGACGCCGATCTGCTCACCCGGCACACCCACGGCGACCCCGACGCGTTCGGCGAACTCGTGCGCCGGCACCGCGATCGGCTGTGGGCGGTGGCCCTGCGCACCCTGGGGGACCGCGAGGAAGCCGCTGACGCCCTCCAGGACGCCCTGGTTTCCGCCTACCGTGCGGCGGGACGGTTCGAGGGCCGCGCGGCCGTCACGACATGGCTGCACCGGATCGTGGTCAACGCCTGCCTGGACCGGGCCCGCCGCCGCGCCGCCCGCCCGGCGGTACCGCTGCCCGAGGATCTGGACCAGCGGCTGCCCGCGCCCACGCAGGAGGATCCGGCGGTCCGGGGCGAGACCCGCGAGGCGCTGCTCGCCGCGCTGGCCACCCTCCCCGCCGAGCAGCGCGCCGCGCTCGTCCTGGTGGACATGGAGGGTTATCCCGTCGACGAGGCGGCCAGGATCCTCGACGTCGCGTCCGGCACCATCAAGAGTCGTTGCGCCCGCGGTCGGGCCAAGCTCCTGCCCCTGGTGCGGCACCTGCGCGAGAGCGGGCCACCGGGCCCGGCCGGGTCCCCGGGGAACCCCGCGGCGGGACAATCCGTCCCATCGACGGACGACCGCCCACGAGCCGGCGGTCCGACCCCCGATACGGGCGGCACGAGCATGGAGGGAGGTGGCACACGATGAGCGAGCACATCGACGTCGAAGTGCTGTCCGACCTCGTCGAGGGACTGCTCACCACGGCCGAGGCGGCCGCGCTCGACGCGCATCTCGCCGAGTGCGCCGAGTGCCGCGACACCCGCGACGCGCTCGCGGAGGTGCGCGAACTGCTCGGCGGACAACCGGCCGAGCCGATGCCCGCCGACGTGATCGCCCGGATCGACGACGCGCTGGCCCTGGCCGCGCTGCCGCCCCCGCGCCCCGCCGAGCCGCCGAAGCCGCTGCCGGTGTCGGTGTCGGTCGTGACACCGCCGCGCGCGCCGAGCACCCCGCCGACCGAGCACGGCGCGCCGCCCGCCGAGCACGTCGTCGTCCCGCTGGACCGGGCTCGCCGTCGGCGGCGCGGGCCACTGCTCCTGATCGCCGCCGCCGCGGCCGCGGTGGCCTTGGGCGTCACGATCGTGGTCGGCACCGGCGACGACGGCGACTCGGACCACCGGTCGAGCGCCGTCACGAGCAACACCGACGCGTCCGCGCCCAAGGCCGCCGCCCCGCCCGGCACGTCGGGCGAGCGCCCCGGGGCGAACGCGGAGGAGCACACGCCGCAGACCCCGCTGACGGCGTCCACCGCCGCGCCGACGGTGTACACCGCCGCCGGACTGGCCGACCAGGTCTCGCTGCTGCTGCACCGCGCCGACCGCGCGCCGCGCGGGCTGCCCGCGTGCGTGGCCGCCGCGGTGGGTCCCGACGCACCGCGGGCATTGGCCGCCGACCCCGGCAGCTTTACCGGCAAACCCGCGTGGGTGGTGGTCCTGCCCGGCCCGAACACCGACCGGGTCCGGGTGTACATCGTGGACGCGTCGTGCGTCCCGCGCTCCACCGCCGACACCTCGGCGAGCCCGCCGGCCGCCGTACCCCCCTCGACCGCCTTCGCCGGCGCGCTCCTGTTGAGCACCGAGGTACCGAGAAGGTGATCCCCGGCACGCCGCACCCGCGGCGTTGTGACCCGGGAATGGTGCGCGCCTAGGATCCGTTGTCGAACGAGACACCGCATCTCTCGGGGCGCGGGTTTCGCAGACCCGCACAGCCGACGCCGACCACCGGCACGAGGCTCGACAAGGAACCAGGGAAGGCTCAGCGTGAGCGACGTCCGCAACGTGATCATCATCGGATCCGGTCCGACCGGGTACACGGCCGCCGTCTACGCAGCGCGCGCGGACCTGAAGCCGTTGGTCTTCGAAGGCGCCGTCACCGCGGGCGGGGCGCTGATGAACACCACCGAGGTCGAGAACTTCCCCGGCTGGCCGGACGGCATCATGGGTCCGGACCTGATGGACAACATGCGCAAGCAGGCCGAGCGTTTCGGCGCCGAGCTGGTGCCGGACGACATCGTCGCCGTCGACCTCGCGGGCGACGTCAAGACGGTCACCGACAGCGCGGGCACCGTACACAAGGCGCGCGCGGTGATCCTGGCGACCGGGTCCGCCTACCGCAAGCTCTCCCTCCCCAACGAGGACGCGCTGTCCGGCCGCGGTGTGTCCTGGTGCGCCACCTGCGACGGCTTCTTCTTCCGTGACCAGGACATCGCGGTGGTCGGCGGCGGCGACTCGGCGATCGAGGAGGCCACGTTCCTGTCCCGCTTCGCCCGCTCGGTGACGGTGATCCACCGCCGCGACGAACTGCGCGCGAGCAAGGCGATGCAGCATCGGGCGTTCGCGAACGAGAAGATCTCGTTCGCCTGGAACAGCGAGGTCGCCGAGATCCGGGGCGACGGCAAGCTCAGCGGCGTGCAGCTGCGCGACACCGTCACCGGCGAGCTGCGCGACCTGGCGGTCACCGGCCTGTTCATCGCGGTCGGCCACGACCCGCGCACCGAGCTGGTGCGCGGCCAGATCGACCTCGACGACGAGGGCTACATCAAGGTCGACGCGCCGACCACGCGGACCAACCTCACCGGCGTCTTCGCGGCGGGCGACGTCGTGGACCACACCTACCGCCAGGCGATCACCGCGGCCGGCACCGGCTGCGCGGCCGCCCTGGACGCCGAGCACTACCTCGCCTCGCTCGCCGACGGCGCGAGCGCCTGACCGCGCCCACACCCCGTCGTCCGTCCTTCATCCGTCCCACCCCCAGCACACCGAGGAGCAACCCATGGCAGGGGCCACCACCACAGTCACCGACAAGACCTTCGACACAGACGTCCTGATGAGCGACAAGCCCGTGCTCGTCGACTTCTGGGCCGAGTGGTGCGGCCCCTGCCGCCAGATCGCCCCGGCGCTCGAGCAGATCGCGGCGGAGAACAGCGACAAGCTCTCCGTGGCGAAGCTGAACATCGACGAGAACCCGGAGATCACCACCCGCTACGGCGTGCTGTCGATCCCGACCCTGCACGTGTTCCAGGGCGGCGAGATCGTCAAGACGATCGTCGGCGCCAAGCCGAAGGCGGCGCTTATGCGGGAGCTCGACGGGCTCATCTGAGTCGATCGCATCGGCCGTGCGCGAAGGGCGCTTCCCGGAACCGGGGAGCGCCCTTCGCGCGTGTCAGGGCGTACCGGCCGGCGGCGACGACCGGGCCACGCGCACGCACCGCCGGACGCGCGCCCGACCCGCCCCGGCGCGCGGTGTGGAATCGAGGCCCCCCGGACCCCCGCTCCGGTACGGGAAGGACCGGATGCGCGCGTACGATCGAGTGTTGCGTCAAAACTCGGGAGGACTTCTTTCCATGACCATGCAGCGGCGGTACCGACGCGGTGACACCGGCCCCGCAGTGGCCGAGATCAGGTCCAAACTGGTGCTGCTCGGCCTCCTGCCCGCCGGTGCCCCCAGGCCGACCGACACCGGCGGTCCGGACGGCCTCGGCGGCTACGCGGACGCAGTGTTCGACGACTCCGTGGACCTCGCCGTCCGGCACTTCCAGCAGCAGCGCGCGATGACCGTGGACGGCGTCGTCGGCCCGGAGACCTACCGTCACCTCGACGAGGCACGGTGGCGCCTCGGCGACCGCATGTTGTCCTACTCGGCCGGCCACCCCACCGTCGGGGACGATGTGGCCACCCTCCAGCAGCGGTTGCTCGACATGGGCTTCGACTGCGGCCGGGTGGACGGCATTCTGGGCCCGGCCACCGAGCGCGCCCTGCGCGAATTCCAACGCAACTACGGACTCGGCGCGGACGGTACGTGCGGACCGGCCACGTTCCGAGCCCTCGACCGGCTCGCGCGCACGGTCGTCGGCGGCCAACCGCACGCGATGCGCGAGTCCGAACTGCTGCACCGCTCCGGCCCGTCGCTGGCCGGCAAGACCGTGGTGATCGACCCGGGCCACGGCGGCGCGGACGCCGGCGTGGTCGCACACGGGCTGACCGAGGCCGAGGTGATGTGGGACCTGGCCCGGCGCCTGGAGGGCCGCCTGTCCGCTCTGGGCGTGCGCGCCTACCTCACCCGCGGGCCGGCCGAGGACGGCATCGGCGAGGAGGAGCGGGCGGCCTTCGCCAACGCCACCGACGCCGACCTCGTGATATCCCTGCACGCGGATCGCAACGACAGCCCGCGTGCCGCCGGGGTCGCGTGCTACTACTACGGCAGCGGCAGCGACCGGTACGGGCGACGCTCGCCCACCGGGGAGCACTTCGCGAGCCTGGTCCAGCGCGAACTCGTGGCGCGTACCGGCATGGTGGACGGCCGCACCCACGGCAAGGCGTGGACACTGCTGCGACGCACCCGGATGCCCGCCGTGCGCATCGAGATGGGCTACCTCACCAACGTGGACGACGCGGCCCGGCTCGCCTCCTCGGAATTCCGCGACCACGCCGCCGAATCGGTCGTCGTGGCCCTCCAGCGGCTCTACCTGCCGCCGGACGAGGACGTGCCCACGGGGATGTTGCGGCTGCCCGTCTTCACCTGACCGTCCGCGCCGAAGCGGGCGGCGGACGATCACCACACACCGGATCGATCCCTTTCCCGACCTGCTTCCGCGCCCCCACCGATCGCGGCTACCCGCCCGGCCGTGCCCGGGCGGTCCGATCCGTCGGGCCGTCCCGATCCACCGGCCACCGTGAGCCCTGCGGCAGCGCATGGACCGGGATCGCGGGACCCGCGGGCGTCCACGGCGACGGACCGGGCACCCGAGACCGCGGCGAGCCACCGAGCAGGCCGCCGACGAACCCGCCGACGGCGCCCACGCCCAGACCCGCCAGGATCCAGCGCTTCGACCTCATCGTCCCTCCAGGGGTGCGGACAGGTTTCACGTGAAACATCGGCACGCCGCGATCTCCGGCGGCGGCGCGTTTCACGTGAAACACAAGCAAGGAAGGGGCCCGCGGTCAACGACCGCGGGCCCCTTCCCACTCTCCTTTGCCGAGCCGCTACGGGCCCATGGCGATGCCGCTACGGGACGAGCACCGAAGTCTCCGCGTCGTCCGTGTCGTTCGCGGCGGCCGACGTCGCCTCGGCTCCCGCCTCCTGCGCCGACGCCGTGACACCGGCCGCCGCCGCGCCGCGAGCCCGCCCGGCCTGGCTCGGCACCTCCCGCTCGGCGAGCTGCTTGGCGAACTGGTCACCCTCGCCGGGCGCCATCGAGGCGAGAATGCGCTCCAGGTCCTCGACCGAGGCGAACTCGACGACGATCTTGCCCTTCTTCGGACCGAGCACCACCTTCACCTCGGTCTCGAACCGGTCCTTGAGCCGATCCGCGAGATGGTTCAGCGCGGGCGCCACGATCGCGCCCGGACGCGGCTTCTGCGGCTTCGGTTTCGCCGCCGGTTCCTGGTTGTTGATCGTGCGCGCGATCTCCTCGACCGTACGCACCGTCATGCCCTCGGCGATGATCCGCTTCGACAGCTTGATCAGCTCGTCGGGCCGATCCAGCAGGGCCAGCAACGCACGCGCGTGCCCGGCGAGCAACGTGCCCGCCGCCACCTTGGTGCGCACCTCCATCGGCAGCCGCAGCAGCCGCATCGTGTTGCTCAGATGCGAACGCGAACGACCGATACGATCCGCCAGCTCCTCCTGCTTGCACCGGAACTCCTCCAGCAACTGCTGGTAGGCCAGTGCCTCTTCGAGCGGGTTCAGCTCGGCACGGTGCAGGTTCTCCAAGAGCGCGTCGAGCAGCATCTTGTCGTCGTTGGTCACCCGCACGATCGCCGGGATGCGGGTCAGCCCGGCGATCCGGGAGGCCCGCAACCGGCGCTCGCCCATCACCAGTTCGTAGCTGCCCTCGTTGGTCGAGCGCACCACGACCGGCTGGAGGACACCCACCTCCCGGATCGACTGCACCAGTTCGGCCAGCGCGTCCTCGTCGAACACCTCACGCGGCTGCCGCGGGTTCGGCTCGATCAGATCGACGAGCAGTTCGGCGTACAGCGCGGCCGGCGGAGCCGGTTCGGTCTTCGGCGCATCCTGCAACGGCACCGAGGTCGGCGACAGGGCCGACTCGTCCGTCGCTATCTCCGCCATCTTCCGCAAGGTCGCCGCGGCGGAGGAGGACGGCTTCAACGGCCGGGCCGGGATGAGCGATTCGAGCCCCTTGCCCAATCCCCTGCGTTGTCCGCTCATACTTCCTCCTTCGCCTTCGCCACACCGCGCAGCGCCATCTCCCGAGCCGCTTCAAGATACGACAACGCTCCGGTGGACCCCGGGTCGTAGGTCATCACGGTCTGCCCGTAGCTGGGCGCCTCGGAGATGCGGACCGAACGCGGGATCGCGGTGGGCAACACCTCGTCCGGGAAGTGGTCGCGCACCTCCTGGGCCACCTGCGAGGCCAACCGGGTCCGGGCGTCGTACATCGTCAGCAGGATCGTCGAGACGCCGAGGTTCGGGTTCAGGTGTGCGCGGACCAGTTCCACGTTGCGCAACAACTGGCCCAGCCCCTCCAGCGCGTAGTACTCGCACTGGATCGGGATGACCACCTCGGCGCCCGCCACGAGCGCGTTCACCGTCAGCAGCCCGAGCGAGGGCGGGCAGTCGATCAGGATGTAGTCCAGCGGCTGCTCGTAGGCGGCGATCGCACGTTGCAGCCGGCTCTCCCGAGCGACCAACGAGACGAGTTCGATCTCGGCCCCGGCGAGGTCGATCGTGGCCGGGGCACAGAACAGTCCCTCGACGTCGCGCACGGGCTGCACGACCTCGGCCAGATCGCGACCCTCGACCAGCACCTCGTAGATCGACGGCGTGCCGGCGTGATGGTCCACCCCGAGCGCGGTGGAGGCGTTGCCCTGGGGGTCGAGGTCTATCACCAGCACGCGCGCGCCGTGCATCGCCAGCGCGGCCGCGAGGTTCACGGTCGACGTGGTCTTGCCGACGCCGCCCTTCTGGTTCGCGACCACCATGACGCGGGTGCGCTCGGGGCGGGGCAACCCCTCCGAGGCGCGCCCCATCGTCTCCACGGCCTGTCTGGCCGCGCGGGCGATCGGGGTGTCTTCGATACCGGGCGCCTCTGTTTCACGTGAAACGTCGACGGCGGCACCCACACGGGGCGCCGGCATCGAGGCTGTCGGATACTCGGACGGCAACGGTCCACTCTCCTCTCCTGCCGCGGCGACATGGGAACTCGGGCCGACGGAATGACCACGCACTGCGGCGGCACCCTCAGAGGGTGTCACGTTCCGGCGCGCCTCAGGTGAGTAGAAGCGTTTCCACGGAAGGCGTTTCACGTGAAACACGATCCCGGGTGCGGTCGGGGGACGGCGTTCACGACACACCCCGAGCGGGCAGGAACGGCGTTTCAGCCGTCCGGCCCAACCCGTGGGCGAGTTCGCCTACTTGGCGGGGCGCCGCCGGGCCGGCTTGGCGGTTCGGCGCGCCTTGGCCGCCTTCGACTCCTTGGGCGCGACGGTGCCGATCCGTACCCGCACGACGGTGGTCAGCGGATCCACGATCCCGGCACCCGCATGCGCGACCGCCCACGACACCGCGCCGAGTTTGCGCAGATCCGCCTCCGACTCCAGCAGTTCGTCGGCGGCCGAGTCGCCCTTGAGCGCCAACATCTCGCCGCCGGAGGCGAGCAGGGGCAGCCCCCATCCGGCGAGCTTGGCCAGCGGCGCCACCGCGCGCGCGGTGACCACGTCGGCCCAGGTACGCCCGCGCACCTCCTCGGCACGGCCGCGCAGCACCCGTACGTTGTCCAGGCCCAGTTCGTCGACCACCTCGTCGAGGAACGTGGTGCGCCGCAGCAGCGGCTCGACGAGGGTGATCCGCAGGTCCGGACGGACCAGGGCGAGCGGAATGCCGGGCAGGCCCCCGCCCGAGCCGACGTCGTGCACGATCGCGTTCTCCGCGATCAATTCGGCGACCACCCCGCAGTTGAGCAGGTGCCGCTCCCAGAGCCGGCCGACCTCACGCGGACCGACCATGCCGCGGCGCACGCCGGGGCCGGCCAGCATGTCGGCATAGCGGATCGCGCGGTCGAGGTTGGCCCCGAAGAGCCGCCCTGCCGCTTCCGGAGCCTCGGGCGCGCGTTCGTCCGCCGGCGGGTCGGGGGTCGTGTCGTCCTGACGTTTCACGTGGAACATCATCCCAAGAACGGCGCCGGCCCCACCTGTGGTGCAGGTGGGGCCGGCGCGACGGTTGGCGGAAACGGATCCGGGGATCCGATCAGGCGGGCAGGACGACGACGCAGCGATTGGGCTCCTCGCCCTCCGACTCGCTGCGCAGTCCGGCCTCCGCGACGGTGTCGTGCACGACCTTGCGCTCGAACGGGGTCATCGGCTCGAGCTTGAGCGAGGTACCCGCGGCCTTGACCCGTTCCACCGCTTCACCGGCGATCCGCGCCAGGTTCGCCCGCTTGGCGGCACGGAACCCGTCCACGTCCAGCATCAGCCGGCTGCGCTCGCCGGTCTCCCGGTGCACCGCGAGTCGGGTCAGCTCCTGAAGGGCCTCCAGGACCTCACCGTCACGACCGACGAGGCGCTTGAGGTCGGCGCCGGAGGATTCGCTCTCCTCGCCCGCGATCACCGAGACCGACGCGCGCCCGCCCTCGACGTCCATGTCGATGTCGCCGTCGAGGTCGGCGATGTCGAGCAGGGCCTCCAGGTAGTCCGCGGCGATCTCACCCTCCTGTTCCAGACGGCTGATCTCCTCCGCGGTGAGCGTGATCCGACGCGACGCGGCGGGTGAGTCGACGGCGGGGGTCGTGCCTTCCGTCACAGGGGAACTCCTTTGTGGACGAGTGAGCGAGTCGTGGGGGTGGGCGGCGGCCGGCCCGTCGAGGGCGGTCACTTCTTCCTCGGGTGCTTCCGGCCCTGGGTCGGCCGGCGCTGACCGGCGTTGCGCGCACCGGAGTGCGGCGTCCGCGCGGTCGAGCCCTTGACCGCGCCGTTCGACCTGGCGGGTGTACCCGAGCCGTTGCGCGTCGCGGTGTCGGTGTCGGCGGTCTCCTCGGCGTCGGCACCGGCCGCCTCCGCCTCGTCCCGGGCCCGAGCCTTGCGCTGCGACTTGGTCAGTCGGGTGGGCTGCTGGCGCCGGGCGGCCTGGGCCTTGATCTCCGCCTGCTGGGCGTCGTACTCGGCCTGGTCCATCAGCTTGCCGTCGGGCAGCAGCACCTTGCCCTGCTTGCGCGCCTTCTCCGCCAGCTTCTCCTGCCGCACCTTGAACGCCGGGCTGCCGGGGGTGGGGTTGCGGTTGATCACGAACAGCTGCTGACCCATCGTCCACACGTTCGTGGTGAGCCAGTAGACGAGCACACCGACGGGGAAGTTGATGCCGAAGACCGCGAACATGATCGGGAACGCGTACATCATCAGCTTCTGCTGCTTCGCGAACGGGTTGCCCACGAGCGAAGCGGGGTCGGTGTTCTTCGTCATCAGCTGACGCTGGGTGAAGAACTGCGACCCGGACATCAGGATGATCATCACGACCGTGACGATGCGCACCGTGGTGAGGTCGGCCCCGAGGCTGGCGATCTTGGCCGCCGAGTCGGTGAACTTGGCGGCGATCGGCGCGCCGAAGATGTGCGCCTGCTGGGCACTGTTCACCAGGTCGCGGTCGATGACGCCGACCGTCTTGTTCTGCGACACCCGCTGGAGCACGTGGAACAGGGCGAAGAAGAACGGCGACTGCACCAGGATCGGAAGGCAGCTCGAGAGCGGGTTGGTGCCCGTCTCCTTGTAGAGCTTCATCATTTCCTGGGACTGCCGCTCGCGGTCGTCCTTGTACCGCTTCTGGACTTCCTTGATGCGCGGCTGCAGCGCCTGGAGTCCACGGGTCGCCTTGATCTGCTTCACGAAGAGCGGGATCAGGCAGATCCGGATGACGACCACGAGGCAGACGATGGACAGCCCCCACGACCAGCCGCTGTTCTCGCCGAAGATCGGGCTGAACAACGAGTGGAATTGGACGATGATCCACGAGACGGCGGTATATAGGGGGTTAAGAATCCCCACGGTCAAGCTCCTCGGGCGGTGGTGTTCGCACCGGGCGCGGGCTCGGTACGGCCGGTGCTGGACGTCTGCTGCCGCTCCTGCGGCTCCGACTCCGAGCGCGACTTCCGCTCGGGAAGTCGCCACGGTCGGCGTGTGCGCGGCGGCACAGGATCGACACCGCCAGAGTTCCAGGGGTTGCAGCGCAGGATGCGCCACACGGTGAGGTAGGTGCCCTTGACGGCACCGTGCACGGACATCGCCTCATACCCATAATGCGAGCACGACGGGTAGAAGCGACACACCGGCCCCAGCATCGGGCTGATCGTCCACTGATAGACCCGAATGAACCCCATGAACAGGTACTTCACGCCGTCGCTCCCGGCTTGGCCGCGGGCCCATCCGCTCGAACCGCGACGGGGCGCCCGGCCCGGCCCAGGAGCCGGTCGAACGCTGCGTCCAGATCCCGTGCCAGGTCGGAATGGTCCGCCTGGGCTGCGGGTGGCAATGCCCGTACCACGACCAGGCTACCTGCCGGGAGCAGGGCCATCCGATCGCGTATGAGGTGGCGTAGCCGACGCTTGACGACGTTACGGACAACAGCGGGGCCGACGGCCTTGCTCACGACGAAACCCGCACGCGGTGGTGGAGCGTGCTCCACTTCCGCGTGCGGGTCCTCTGCCACAGATTGGCGCAGGGTGTCCGGCTCGGACGGCTGCGCGGTCGCCGGGGTGTACGTGGGCGCGCCGAGCCCGCTCGTCTCCTGGCGATGCAGGTGGACGACCAGGCTCGGACGGCCGGCTCGACGCCCGCGGCGAACCGCGATCGCGAAGTCCTCGCGCCGCCTCAGCCGGTTATCGGCAGGCAGCACGGAGAGATCCGCGAACTCAGGCGGAAAGCTCCGCGCGGCCCTTGCGGCGACGGGCAGCAAGGATGGCGCGACCGGCACGGGTGCGCATGCGCAGCCGGAACCCGTGGGTCTTCGCCCGGCGACGGTTGTTCGGCTGGAAGGTGCGCTTGCTCACTCGGGGGCTCCAGGATTTGAATCGTGGGCCGGCAGAAAAGACCGCCGGCCACCACCGTACGTCCGCATCGACATGATCTCGGACATGCGGCAGCGGTCGTCAGACAACTAGACCGGCCCACGGTACGTACCAACAGGGGACGGGGTCAAATGGGGGATCCGGGGCACGTCGCCCACCTGCGGAAACGCCCCGTCGGGCAGGCTGTGCACAGGCTGTGGACAACGGCTTGAGCGGGTGGATGGCCGCCACTACCGTGAACTGGTGGAGTCGGACCGGAGCGCTCGCTCCCGGGGTCCGGGACACTGGGAGCCCTCCCGAGACCTGCGTCGATGCAATGAAAGAGCGTGCACTGTGGCTGACATCACCAGCGACCTCGCCGCAGTCTGGGCACGGTTCCTGGAACGACTGGCCACCGACGACTCGGTCACGGCCAAGGACAAGGGATGGCTCCAGCGCACCCAGCCGCTGACCCTCTTCTCCGACACCGCACTGCTCGCGGTGCCCAACGAGTTCGCCAAGGAAGTGCTGGAGACCCGGCTCCGCCAGGTGGTGACGGACGCGCTGAGCCACGGTTTCGGGCGGCCGATCCGCTTCGCGGTCAGCGTCGAGCCGGGCGCGGGCGAGCCGGAGCAGGTGCCCGAGCGGCACGAGCGCTCGCCCCGGCACGACGACTACAACCCCGGCCCGTACGGGCGTCCCGCCTACGGCGACCGCTACGGCCGCGACGGCTACCCCCAGGAGCCCTACCCGCAGGAGCCGTACGGCCAGCAGCCGTATCGCCAGGACCGCGACCCGTACGCCGAGCCGCAGTACCAGCAGGACTACCCGCACGAGCGCTACGCGCCCGGACCGTATCGGGACCAGCGTGATCCCCGCGAGCCGCGTGATCCCCGGGAGGCGCGCGAGGGCCGGGACGGTCGGGATCCGCGAGATCGCGACCACCGGGACGCCCGCGATCCGCGCGATTCCCGTGATCAATACGGATATGGCGGCGGGCCGGGCGGCTCGTCCGACCATCCGGGAATCCCGCCGTCCGACGGAACGCTCTTCGCCGATCGCGAAGACCTGTTCGGGGCACCCGGCTTTTCCACACCCTCCGTCCACAGCTTTGTGGATAATTCGACACATCAATCCGGCGACAGAGAGCCGGTTTCGGGCGCCCCGCAGCCGCCGCAGCAGTCGCCGCCCCACCAGCCGCCCTCGGTCCCGCCGGCCGACGTGCCCGGGAATCGGCCGCTGCGGCTGGCCCGGCCGGGCACCGGTCGCGAGCACGGGGTGGTCGAGCACGAGCCCGCCGCGCGGCTGAACCCCAAGTACCTGTTCGAGACCTTCGTCATCGGCTCCAGCAACCGCTTCGCGCACGCGGCGGCGGTGGCCGTGGCCGAGGCGCCCGCGAAGGCGTACAACCCGCTGTTCATCTACGGCGAGTCGGGGCTGGGCAAGACCCACCTGCTGCACGCGATCGGGCACTACGCGAAAAGCCTGTATCCGGGCACCCGGGTGCGCTACGTGAGCTCGGAGGAATTCACCAACGAGTTCATCAACTCGATCCGCGACGGCAAGGCCGACGGCTTCCGCCGACGTTATCGAGATGTCGACGTTTTGCTGGTGGACGACATCCAATTCCTGGAGACCAAGGAGCAGACCCAGGAGGAGTTCTTCCACACCTTCAATACGCTCCACAACGCGAACAAGCAGATCGTCATCTCGTCGGACCGGCCGCCCAAACAGCTGGTGACCCTGGAGGATCGACTGCGCAATCGTTTCGAGTGGGGGCTGTTGACCGACGTCCAGCCGCCCGAATTGGAGACTCGGATCGCGATCCTGCGCAAGAAGGCGATCCAGGAGGGGTTGAACGCGCCGCCGGACGTGCTGGAGTACATCGCCAGCAAGATCTCCCGGAACATCCGCGAGCTGGAGGGCGCACTGATCCGGGTGACCGCGTTCGCGAGCCTGAACCGGCAGCCGGTGGACCTGCAGCTGACCGAGATCGTGCTCAAGGACCTGATTCCGGACAGCGCGGGGCCCGAGATCACGGCGACCACGATCATGGCGCACACTGCGGCCTACTTCGGGTTGTCCGTCGAGGACCTGTGCGGCACCTCGCGCAGCCGGGTGCTGGTGACCGCACGCCAGATCGCCATGTATCTGTGCCGCGAGCTGACCGATCTGTCGTTGCCGAAGATCGGCGCCCAGTTCGGCGGGCGCGACCACACCACCGTGATGCACGCCGACCGCAAGATCCGCTCGCTGATGGCCGAGCGGCGGTCGATCTACAACCAGGTGACCGAGTTGACGAACCGGATCAAGAGCTGATTCGAGCCCCGATCACCCGCTCGGGCCGGCCGGCGTTCCCTTTTCGGGGCGCCGGCCTTCGTGTGTGCGATGTGACCTTCATCTCATCGGCTCCGATGAGGGCGAGTTATCCACCGATCGGCACCGAGTCGGGCATCCACACCATGGGGACGACCTGTTTACCGTCGAGTTCCCCACAATGGCTGCGAGAACCTGGGGAAAACCCCGGCGAGCCGGCAGGTCAGGTTCCTGTGGTGATGTGGAGCGAAGTCCTCCACAGACTGTGGATAACTTTCCCGTGTCACACCGTCCATCGTCGCGTTGTCCGGTTGTCCACGTCCCGTCCACCGGAATTCGCGGCTTGTCCCCAGGTTGTCCACGGATCTGTCCACAGTCGGGCTGGTTTCACCCTTTACGGTGAATCCCGTGCCGAACGGCGTCCGCAGGGGGTGGGGACAAGTGGCCCCCAACCTGGGGATTGATTGGGGACAACCGGGGGTACGGCTGGGGACGACCTGTGGAGCCAATTCGGGCATCCACAGACACAGGGGGTTTATCCACGGGTCCACCCACACCCCGAAGTGGATAAAAAAGCGGCTCTGACCTGCGCATATACCGGTTATCCACGGTATCCACACCCCCTACTACTACGACCACGCGTAGTTCAAGATCGATCCACGGAAAACGGTCGGGGCGGGCCGAATCTGTGGACTGCGGGTTTGCCGGGGGCTGCGCGGGCTGTCGGCGCGGTGCGTCAGACTGTGTCCCGGTGGTAGGCCCCGACGGCCCGACACCGACGCCGAAACGAACGGCGACCAAACGACAGACGGCCGGCAACGGCAGGAGGCGGTGAACCGGTGAAGTTCCGGGTCGAGCGTGACGTTCTCGCTGATGCGGTGGCGTGGACCGCGCGGAGTCTCCCGGCGCGGCCGGCGGTTCCCGTCCTCGCCGGATTGCTCTTGGAGGCGGCGGACCAGCGCCTGACGCTGTCCAGCTTCGACTACGAGGTCTCCGCCCGGGGTGGCGTCGAGGCCGAGGTGGACGAGCCGGGCCGGGTGCTGGTGTCCGGGCGACTGCTCGCCGACATCTCCAAGAGCCTGCCGAACCGCCCCGTCGAGGTGTCCACAGACGGTGCCAAGGTGACCGTGGTCTGCGGCAGCGCCCGCTTCACGTTGCCCACACTCCCTGTGGAGGACTATCCGGCGCTGCCGGAGATGCCCACCGCCGCGGGCGCCGTCGAGGGCGACGTCTTCGCCGCCGCCGTGGCCCAGGTGGCCATCGCCGCCGGCCGCGACGACACGCTGCCGATGCTGACCGGCGTCCGGGTCGAGATCGAGGGCGACCTGGTCACCCTGGCCGCCACCGACCGATACCGGCTCGCGGTCCGCCAGTTCCACTGGAAGCCCGAGGCCGACGGCCTCTCCTCGGCGGTGGCTCTGGTGCCCGCCAAGACGCTCAACGACACCGCCAAGTCGCTGACCCAGGGCGACAGCGTGCAGATCGCGCTGTCCGGGGACAAGATCGGCGAGGGCATGATCGGCTTCGAGGGTTCGGGCCGGCGCACCACCACCCGCCTGCTCGAAGGCGAATTCCCCAAGTACCGCGCGCTGTTCCCGGAGCAGTCGGAGACGGTCGCCACCGTCGAGACCGCGCCGTTCGTGGACGCGGTCAAGCGCGTGTCCCTGGTCGCCGAGCGCAACACCCCGGTGCGGCTGTCCTTCTCCGACGGCCGACTCGTGCTCGAAGCCGGCTCCGGCGACGAGGCGCAGGCGTCCGAGGCGATCGAGGCGGGCCTGGAGGGCGAGGAGATCTCGATCGCCTTCAACCCGACGTTCCTGCTCGAGGGGCTCAGCGCGATCAACTCCCCGGTCGCCCAGATCTCCTTCACCACGTCCACGAAGCCCGCCGTGATGACCGGCAAGCCCGACGTGGAGGCCGAGGCCACCGACGAGTACCGCTACCTGATCATGCCGGTGCGGCTCTCCGGCTGATCCGGGCGGCGTCGAACCGGGCCGGGGCGCAACCGGGTTCGGCCGACGCGCCGGTGCATACCCCGCGAGCGCACGGGCAACCGCTACCCGCGTACCGTCGACGCGGTGAAAGCCCCCGCCCCTACGAGGGCGCCGGGGGTGCGGAAGCGGCCTCGGCGGTGCCCCACCCGGCATCGCAGCAGCGAACGAAGGATTTCAGGATGCAGCTCGGACTCGTCGGCCTCGGCAAGATGGGTGGCAACATGCGCGAGCGGTTGCGCCGCGCGGGCCACACGGTGGTGGGCTACGACCGCAACCCCGACGTGGCGGACGTCCACAGCCTCAAGGAACTTGTGGACACGATCGCCGAGCCGCGCGTGGTGTGGGTGATGGTGCCGGCGGGGGCGCCGACCCAGGCCACCATCGACGAGCTGGGCGAACTGCTGTCCCCGGGCGATGTGGTCGTCGACGGCGGCAACTCGCGCTGGACGGACGACATCAAGCATGCCGAGGCGCTGGCCAAGAAGGACATCGGCTTCGTCGACTGCGGCGTCTCCGGCGGCGTGTGGGGCCGGGACAACGGCTACGCGCTGATGTGCGGCGGGGACGCGGCCGACATCGCCAAGGTGCAGCCGATCTTCGACGCGCTCAAGCCCGAGGGTCCGGCCGGCTTCGTGCATGCGGGCAAGGTCGGTGCCGGGCACTTCGCCAAGATGGTGCACAACGGCATCGAATACGCGCTGATGCAGGCCTACGCCGAGGGCTGGGAACTGCTCGAGGCCGCCGACGTGGTCACCGATGTGCGCGAGGTCTTCCGCAGCTGGCAGGAGGGCACGGTCATCCGTTCCTGGCTGCTCGACCTGGCCGTGCGCGCGATGGACGACGACGAGCACCTGGAGGGCCTGCGCGGCTACGCGGAGGACTCCGGCGAGGGCCGCTGGACGGTCGAGGCGGCGATCGACCACGCCGTACCGCTGCCCGCGATCACCGCGTCGCTGTTCGCCCGGTTCGCCTCGCGTCAGGACGACTCGCCGCAGATGAAGATGGTCGCCGCGCTGCGCAACCAGTTCGGTGGGCACGCGGTCACCGCCGCGTCGACGCACAAGGGCGCCGACGCCCCCGGCGCCGACGTCACGCCGCCGAAGGAGGCCGACGCGGGCTGACCGGCAGCCCGCCCGCCCATGCATGTAGCGCACCTGTCACTCGTCGACTACCGGTCGTACGCCCGGGTCGAGGTTCCCCTCGAACCGGGCGTGACCGCGTTCGTGGGGCCCAACGGCCAGGGCAAGACCAACCTGGTCGAGGCGATCGGCTACCTGGCCACGCTCGGCAGCCACCGGGTCGCCTCCGACGCGCCCTTGGTCCGGCTCGGCGCCGAGCGGGCCTATGTCCGCGCGAGCATCGTCCGCGAGGACGGCCGCAGCGCGCTGGCCGAGTTGGAGATCAACCCCGGCAAGGCCAACCGGGCCCGGATCAACCGCGCGGCCGCCACCCGGCCGCGCGATCTGCTCGGGTTGCTGCGGACCGTGCTGTTCGCGCCGGAGGACCTGGCCCTGGTCAAGGGCGACCCGGGGGAACGCCGCCGGTTCCTGGACGAGTTGTTGACCGCGCGCACTCCTCGGCTGCTCGGGGTGCGGCAGGACTACGACCGGGTGCTCAAGCAGCGCAACACGCTGCTGCGGACCGCGGCGCTGGCCCGTCGGGCGGGCGGCGGCCGCAGCGGGGCGTTGAGCACGCTCGACGTGTGGGACGAACATCTGGCCGCGACCGGCGCCGAGTTGACCGCGGCCCGGCTCGACCTGGTCGCCGCGCTGCAGCCCCTGGTGGACAAGGCGTACGACGCGTTGTCCACAGGCGGTGGACCGATCGTGCTCGACTACCGCAGTTCGATGTCGGAGGACCCGTTGCCCTCGGACCGGGCCGGGATCCACGCGGTGCTCACCGCCGCGATCGCCGCCGGTCGGGCGGCGGAGGTCGAGCGCGGACAGACCCTGGTCGGCCCGCATCGGGACGATCTCGTGTTGCGGCTGGGCCCGTTGCCCGCGAAGGGCTACGCCAGCCACGGCGAGTCCTGGTCGTACGCGCTGGCGCTGCGGCTGGGCTCCTACGAGCTGCTGCGCGCGGACGGGGGCGAGCCGGTGCTCGTGCTCGACGACGTGTTCGCCGAGCTGGACGTCACCCGGCGGGCGCGGCTGGCCGAGATGGTCGCGCACGGCGAGCAGGTGCTGGTCACGGCCGCGGTGGCCGAGGACGTGCCGCCCGCGCTCGTGGGCGCGCGCTACGACGTCGCCGCCGGCGAGGTGCAAAAGGTCGAGGGGACGGGGGTCGAGGGTGAGTGACGAGGGCCACATTCCGCCCGCCGCGGGGGGCGCCGGCGCGGCCGAGCCGACGCGCGGCATCGACCTGGCCCGCGCCGCGCTGACCCAGGCTCGTGCCCAGGCGCGCACCCGGCACGACCACCGGCAGGACCAGGACCGGGCCCGGCGTGGCTTGAAACGCAGCGGTTCCGGACCCGACGACCGCGACCCCCAGCCGCTGCGGCAGATCATGGGGCGCCTGGTCAGCGAGCGCGGCTGGCAGACCCCGGCGGCGGTGCACGGCGTACTCCAGCGCTGGCCGGAAATCGTCGGCCCGGCGCTGGCGGCCAACTGCCGTCCGGAACGTTTCGAGGACGGCGAACTCGTGGTGCGCGCCGAATCCGACAACTACGCCACCCAATTGCGCTGGCTCGCGCCGAAACTGCTCGCCCGGCTCAACCAGGAGCTGGGCGACGGCACCGTCACCTACATCCGCGTCCTCGGTCCGGCCCAGGAGCGCCGCCGGGGCGCGTGGCGCGCCCAGCCATAGACGGTTTCCGGCCACGGGCCACATGGTCCGCGCCGATCCGAGCGGGTGCGCCGGCCGCCGGCGCCCCCGCCGGCGGGGGCGATGTGTCCGGTGTCATACCGGTCTGACACGCTGTCACCATCCGAGTCGCCCGCGCCGCGTGGACAGGCATGAGAGCGATTCGGGACCCCGGGGCAAGTGGGGGGACATGCGACAGGGCACATCAGGGCGCCACACGCGGACACAGGGCCCTTGGGAACCCATCTTTGTGTCGCCCCGACCGGTAGACTGAACCAGCAATACCGCTCATGCGGATCCTGTTTCGACTTCCGCGGCTCCGTGCCCGGGGGCGCGTCGGGCCGGCTGCCTGCCTTCGACGCACCCTGCCGTTCCTGCTCCCGGGCAGGGAGCCGTGCTGTGCCAGAAAGGGCGCTTCGTGGCCGATTCCGGCAACCCCAAGGAGAATGACGTGGCCGGCTCGCCGGAAACCTCTGCCGCGAGCAACGGGCAGTCCTACGGCGCGAGCGACATCCAGGTCCTGGAGGGCCTCGACGCGGTCCGCAAGCGCCCGGGCATGTACATCGGTTCCACCGGTGAGCGCGGTCTGCACCACCTCGTCTACGAGGTCGTGGACAACTCGGTCGACGAGGCGCTGGCGGGGCACGCGACGCACATCGAGGCGACGATCCTCGCCGACGGCGGCGTGCGCGTGGTGGACAACGGCCGCGGTATCCCGGTCGACATGCACCCGGTGGAGAAGAAGCCCGCGGTCGAGGTCGTCCTGACCATCCTGCACGCCGGCGGCAAGTTCGGCGGCGGCGGCTACTCGGTCTCCGGCGGTCTGCACGGCGTCGGCGTCTCCGTGGTCAACGCGCTGTCCTCGCGTCTCGCGGTGGACATCCGCCGCGACGGTTACCGCTGGACGCAGGACTACAAGCTGGGCACCCCCACCGCGCCGCTGGAGCGGCACGAGGCGGCCACCGAGACCGGCACCACGGTCACCTTCTGGGCCGACCCGGACATCTTCGAGACCACGGTCTACTCGTTCGAGACGCTCTCCCGGCGCTTCCAGGAGATGGCCTTCCTCAACAAGGGCCTGACCATCTCGCTCCGGGACGAGCGCCCGGACCACGTGGACGAGAAGGGCGAGCAGCTCGCGGTCACGTACCACTACGAGGGCGGCATCGCCGACTTCGTGCGCTACCTCAACTCGCGCAAGGGCGAGCTGGTCCACCCCTCGGTGATCGACATCGAGGCCGAGGACAAGTCGCGCACCATCTCGGTGGAAGTCGCGATGCAGTGGAACTCGCAGTACACCGAGGGTGTGCACAGCTTCGCGAACACGATCCACACGCATGGCGGCGGCACCCACGAAGAGGGCTTCCGGTCCGCGCTGACCGCGCTGATCAACCGCTACGCGCGGGAGAAGAAGCTGCTCAAGGAGAAGGACGAGAACCTCGCCGGCGAGGACATCCGCGAGGGTCTGACCGCGATCATCTCGGTCAAGCTCGGTGACCCGCAGTTCGAGGGCCAGACCAAGGACAAGCTGGGCAACACCGAGGCGAAGACGTTCGTGCAGCGGGTGGTGCACGAACACCTCACCGACTGGCTCGACCGCAACCCGAGCGAGGCCGCGGACATCATCCGCAAGGGCATCCAGGCGGCCACCGCACGGATGGCGGCGCGCAAGGCGCGCGACCTGACCCGGCGCAAGGGTCTGCTGGAGACCGCCTCGCTGCCGGGCAAGCTCAGCGACTGCCAGAGCAACGACCCGTCCAAGTGCGAGATCTTCATCGTCGAGGGCGACTCGGCCGGCGGCTCGGCCAAGTCCGGCCGCGACCCGATGTACCAGGCGATCCTGCCGATCCGCGGCAAGATCCTGAACGTCGAGAAGGCCCGGATCGACAAGATCCTGCAGAACACCGAGGTCCAGGCGCTCATCTCGGCCTTCGGCACCGGTGTGCACGAGGACTTCGACATCGAGAAGCTGCGCTATCACAAGATCATCCTGATGGCGGACGCCGACGTCGACGGTCAGCACATCAACACCCTGCTGCTGACCTTCCTGTTCCGCTTCATGCGCCCGCTGGTCGAGGCCGGCCACGTGTATCTCTCCCGGCCGCCGCTGTACAAGATCAAGTGGAGCCGGGACGACTTCGAGTACGCCTACTCCGACCGCGAGCGCGACGCGCTGCTCGAACTCGGCCGACAGGCGGGCAAGCGGGCCAAGGACGACTCGATCCAGCGCTTCAAGGGCCTCGGCGAGATGAACGCCGAGGAGCTTCGGGTGACCACGATGGACATCGACCACCGCGTCCTGGGTCAGGTCACCCTCGACGACGCGGCCCAGGCCGACGAACTGTTCTCGGTGCTCATGGGTGAGGACGTCGAGGCCCGTCGCTCGTTCATCCAGCGCAACGCCAAGGACGTCAGGTTCCTGGACATCTGACCGGCCGGGGCATCCGCCTGCCGGCGGATATCCACATCCGAGTCGGCCCCACGTCACAGCTCGAAAGGACATTGACCAGCAATGGCCGATGAGAACACCCCGGCGCCCGAAGGCGACCAGGAGGACGCGGTCAACAGCACCGGCGGCCTGCGGATCGAGCCGGTCGGGCTCGAGACCGAGATGCAGCGCAGCTACCTCGACTACGCGATGAGCGTGATCGTCTCGCGTGCCCTGCCCGACGTGCGCGACGGCCTCAAGCCGGTGCACCGGCGCGTGCTCTACGCGATGTACGACGGCGGCTACCGGCCCGAGAAGGGCTTCTACAAGTGCGCCCGCGTCGTCGGTGACGTCATGGGTACGTACCACCCGCACGGCGACACCTCCATCTACGACGCGCTGGTGCGCCTGGCCCAGCCGTGGTCGATGCGCATGCCGCTGGTGGACAGCAACGGCAACTTCGGCTCGCCGGGCAACGACCCGGCCGCGGCCATGCGGTACACCGAGTGCAAGCTCAAGTGGCTGTCCATGGAGATGCTCCGGGACATCGACGAGGAGACCGTCGATCTCCAGGACAACTACGACGGCCGCAACCAGGAGCCGACGGTCCTGCCGGCCCGGTTCCCGAACCTGCTGGTCAACGGGTCCGCCGGCATCGCGGTCGGCATGGCGACCAACATCCCGCCGCACAACCTGCGCGAGGTCGCATCGGGCGCGCAGTGGTTCCTGCAGAACCCGGACGTGTCCGCGGAGGAGCTGCAGGACGCCCTGATCGAGCGGATCAAGGGCCCGGACTTCCCCAGCGGCGCACTGGTCGTCGGCCGGCGCGGCATCGAGGACGCGTACCGCACCGGGCGCGGCTCGATCACCATGCGTGCCGTGGTCGAGGTCGAGGAGATCCAGAACCGGCAGTGCCTGGTGGTCACCGAACTGCCCTACCAGGTCAACCCGGACAACCTCGCGCAGAAGATCGCCGACCTGGTCAAGGACGGCAAGATCGGCGGCATCGCCGACGTGCGCGACGAGACCTCCTCGCGTACCGGGCAGCGCCTGGTGATCGTGCTCAAGCGCGACGCGGTGGCCAAGGTCGTGCTGAACAACCTGTACAAGCACACCCAGCTGCAGGACACCTTCGGCGCGAACATGCTCGCGCTGGTGGACGGCGTGCCGCGTACGCTCTCGATCGACCTGTTCATCCGCAACTGGGTGGACCACCAGATCGAGGTGATCATCCGGCGGACCCGCTTCCGGCTGCGCAAGGCGGAGGAGCGCGCACACATCCTGCGCGGTCTGCTCAAGGCCCTCGACGCGATCGAGGAGGTCATCGCGCTGATCCGGGCCTCGAACACGGTGGACGAGGCGCGTACCGGCCTGATCGGGCTCCTGGAGATCGACGAGATCCAGGCCAACGCGATCCTGGAGATGCAGCTTCGCCGGCTGGCCGCCCTGGAGCACCAGAAGATCACCGCCGAGCACGACGAGCTGATGGCGAAGATCACCGACTACCAGGCGATCCTGGCCTCGCCGGAGCGGCAGCGGCAGATCATCAGCGAGGAACTGGCCGCGATCGTCGAGAAGTTCGGCGACGACCGGCGCAGCCAGCTGGTGCCCTTCGACGGCGACATGTCCATCGAGGACCTGATCGCCGAAGAGGACATCGTCATCACCATCACCCGGGGCGGCTACGTCAAGCGCACCCGGACCGACCTGTACCGCTCGCAAAAGCGCGGCGGCAAGGGTGTGCGCGGGGCGCATCTGAAGCAGGACGACATCGTCGACCACTTCTTCGTGACCACCACGCACCACTGGATCCTGTTCTTCACGAACAAGGGCCGGGTGTATCGGGCGAAGGCGTACGAGCTGCCGGACACCGGTCGTGAGGCGCGTGGGCAACACGTGGCCAACCTGCTGGCGTTCCAGCCCGACGAGAAGATCGCCCAGGTGCTCGACCTGCGCGACTACGAGGTCGCGCCGTATCTGGTGCTCGCGACCAAGGCCGGTCTGGTGAAGAAGACCGCGCTCAAGGAGTACGACACCAACCGCTCGGCGGGCGTGATCGCGATCAACCTGCGCTCGGACGAGGCCGGTGACGACGACGAGGTGATCGGCGCCGAGCTGGTCTCCGCGGACGACGACCTGCTGCTGGTCAGCAAGAAGGCGCAGTCGATCCGGTTCACCGCCACGGACGAGTCGTTGCGGCCGATGGGTCGCGCGACGTCCGGGGTGAAGGGCATGAGCTTTCGCGAAGGCGACGAACTGTTGTCGATGAACGTGGTGCGCGAGGGTACTTTCGTGTTCACCGCCACCGATGGGGGCTTCGCGAAGCGAACCAGTGTGGACGAGTATCGCGTCCAGGGTCGTGGGGGCCTCGGCATCAAGGCCGCCAAGATCGTCGAGGATCGCGGTTCACTCGTCGGGGCACTCGTGGTGGACGACACGGATGAAATCCTGGCCATCACCCTCGGCGGCGGAGTGATCCGTACCCGCGCCGCGGGTGTCCGGCACACCGGACGTGACACGATGGGTGTGCAGCTGATCAACCTGGGTAAGGGCGACGCCGTTGTCGGCATCGCACGTAACGCCGAACCTGAGCCCGAGGCCGAGATCGACCCTGAGGTCGATGGGGCCGAAGCCGGTGCGGCCGATGGCACGCACGAGCCGACCTCCACCATCGCAGGGGAGGTCGCGCCCGGCGGGCAGGAAGGGTGACGCGTGAGCACAGACCGGAAGTCGGCCGGCGGGAGAGGCGAGCGCGCCGACCGGGGTCGAACCGGCGGGCGCGCTGACAGCACGGGTCGCGGCGAGGCGGTGCCGCCGGACGCGGTGCCGCCGAGGCCGGCCGGTCCACCCCCCGTGCACGGGGCCGGGCCCTCCCGGGACGCGGCGGCGCATCCGCCGCGTCCCGCGGGGCCGACCCCGTTCGCGTCCCCCTTCCCTCCCGCGGCTGCGGCGAGCGAGGGTACGGAGCGGCCGCCGGCCGCGGTCAACGGCAGGCCGGCGGCGGCCCGTCCGACGGCGGGGGGCACGATCACCACGCCGCGCCCGATCCGGGGCACCCCGGCCGGCGGGGCCCCGTCGGCCGCCCACCAGCCGGGGCAGCCCATGGCGCAGCAGGGGGGCCGGCCCGGTCCGGGCCCGGAACCGCGGCCGAGCGCGCGCACGCGGCGGGCCCGACTGCGGGCGGCGCGGGTGGATCCGTGGTCGGTGATGAAGGTCGGTTTCCTGCTGTCCCTGGCACTGGGCGTGGTGCTGATGGTGGCGGTGACCGTGTTGTGGCTGGTGCTGGACGGCCTCGGCGTATTCGCCTCGGTCGGCGACACGGTGAAGGAGGCGACCCAGTCGGAGAACAACTCCGGCTTCGACCTCCAACACGTCCTGTCCCTGAAGAACACGCTCTTCTTCAGCGGCATCGTGGCCATCGTCGACGTCATCCTGGTGACCGCACTGGCCACTCTCGGAGCCTTCCTCTACAACCTCACCGCATCCTTCACCGGAGGCATCGAGGTCACCCTGGCGGAGGAGGACTAAGGATTTTGGTGGCGGGCAAGCGGTGCGGTACGCTCTCTGAGCACGCACGCGGGCCTATAGCTCAGACGGTTAGAGCGCTTCCCTGATAAGGAAGAGGCCACAGGTTCAAGTCCTGTTAGGCCCACTCTCGCAAGTGCAGATCAAGGGCCCTTCCCCATGTTTTGGGGGAGGGCCCTTGATCCGTCCCGGGGGCGAAACGGGGGTGAGCGGATCAGACCGCCCGCCCCTCCGGACGACTTGGCGTAACGACGATGCGGCGCCTTGGGTGCCGGCCCGCACAAGCGCGGCGCGTTCGGACTTCCTCCACGTGTTCAAGGACCGTTTGCCCCGCGCTCGGCCGGGGCGTGCTGTGCCTGTGGCGGGTGGTGTGCCGGGCGCTACATCGAAGCGAAGCGCGCACGCTCCACGTGGCCCCGTTCGGCCGGGTCGAATCGGCGTGGGTCGGTGTGTTCGCGAGGGTGCGTGGCCTGAATGCCCGACCTTGTGTCGGCCAACCTTTTCACGGCTTCTTGTGACGTCCGAAACACGTTCCGATACTGGCACCTGGCCACCGCGAACCACTCACCGACCGCACATCCGTGGCGGTCCCGGGAGGAGACGCCATGCCGCCTTTCGATCAGCCCGTCGACGGAATACTCGCGCCCCGCTCGGGGGCCGAGGGGACCCACGCCGCGAAACTCGACATCAGCGGAGACATCTATACCGAGTTCAGCGGCTTCCAGGTCACGATTCACCTGAGCCGGGAGGCCGTCGAGTGGATCAGCACCATGGAGAAGCTCTTCGACGCGTATCTGGAAGTGTCCATGGAGGCGCTGGAGGAGGTCGCGCCGTTCTTCGACGTGATCAGTGCCTACATCCAGGCCGAGGTGACGGCGATCGAGGCCGTCTCGGAGACGGTGCCGGACGGTCGGGTCAAACTGGTGGGGGTCATTCCCTTTTCCGTCCTGGTGCCCGAGCCGGACGAGGGCTTCGTCCCGCCGGGAGGATGGCACCCCCCGCCCGTCGTGAACGGTCTGCGGTGGTGGACCGTGAACTCCATCAACCTCTACAACGGTCGGTGGTGTTTCACCGCCACCAACTCGAACCCGAACAAGTCCTCGGTGTCGTCGATCTACTTCACCACGGACTACGACGGGAACTCCATGCACATCGACCCCCGGGATTTCCGGGACACCTACGGATGGACCGGCCTCAGAGGCCACGCGGAGTTCAACAGTGGGCTGGACACGTGCGTCTACGTCAAGCGCACCGGGATGTGGTGGCTGTTCAACGGCGAGTACTGCGCGAGGACGAACGGCTACGGAGACACCGTCACCTGGTCGCCGCAGAAAATGACGGATGCCTGGAGGGGGTTCGCCCGGATCGCCAACGGAGAATTCGGCCGGGACGAGCAGGACCAATGGGCCGGCGGCGTCTCCTGCGTCACGGCCGTCGACGACTACTACCTGTTCACCGCGGGGACCCGGGTCGCCATGCTCGACGCGGGCAGCGGGGACTTCAAAGCCGACTGGCCCCGCCCCGTGGACATGACCGACGTATGGCCGGCTCTCGAGAATCTCCCCGCGGCCGGCATCAAGGACGGCAGCGGACCGAAAGCCGTGTGCTGGTACCAACACGGCAATACGAGGACATGGCTCCTGGTCTTCCACAGCAAGATCTTCGTCAACAGCTCCGCCTTCTACAGCCCGGTCGGCTTCATCTACGACTACCTGGCATGTCGATCCGACGTGGCGAACGAGCACTTCAGCTGGAACGCCATGTTCAACTACCTGAACGGCCCGTGGCCCTACCCCCGCTGCGATTGACCGGCGGTACAGGGGTGAAATAGGGGCGCGGGTCAGTCCGACGCTTCTTCTTTGATGTAGTCGGCGTACTGGTCCGCGGTGAGCAGGCCGTCGGTCCGGGCCGATCCCTCCGTGCGGAGTCGGATGGTCCAGCCGTCGCCGTAGGGGTCGTCGTTGACCTGTTCCGGACTTTCGCTCAGGGTTTCGTTCACCTCGACGACCTCGCCGGTCACGGGTACGTAGACCTCGCTCACGGCCTTCACCGACTCCACGTTGCCGAACGGCTCGCCGGCCTCGAAGCGGTCGCCCACGCCGGGTAGCTCGACGTAGACGACGTCGCCGAGTTGCTTTTGCGCGTGATCCGTCAGACCGACCCGCACCAGGTCGCCCTCGACCTGGGCCCACTCGTGGTCCTTGCTGTAGAGACGATCGCTCGGGATGTTCGCCATGCCGGCCTCCGGGGCTTTTTTCATCGCTTTGTGGGTGGCGATGGCAAGCCTGCTACACCCCCGCCCCGGGCGGAACCGGACACACTCGTACGAGTGACAACGAGCACCGGAGGCAGGCGAGGCTTCAGACCGCGGAGTTCGAAGGCCCTGCCGCCGGCATGCCGGCAGGGTCGGCGGACTGTCGGGTCTGCCGGCCGAGGTAGGCGGACCAGGCTTCGGGCCCGCGGCGCATCTGCACCTCGGGATCGTCGTCCCGAAGTCGGACCAGGTGGCGCCGCGCGGCCGCGAGCGCTCCGCCGGGGCCGGGTACGAGTTCCCGAAGGGCGACGATCGACGGGCCCACGCGGCGCGCGTCGTCCCCGTTGGGGATGCGCAGCCACGCGGCATGGGCGCAGTCGGTGGGGCCGACGACGGTCGCATGGTCGTGGGGCAGGCCCCGCATGCGTCGCCGGGCGACGTCCCGGTACAGCTCGCAGGCATGCAGGTAGCGGCCGGCCATCGCCGACGCCCAGGCGTGGACTTCCCGAGCGGCCCATGAATCGGGGTGATCGAACCCCAGGGTTGTGGCCAAGCGGTGGTCCAGCTCTCGAGCCGCGAGGACGGCGACCGTGTGGTCACCCGCTTCACTCGCCGTGCGAATCCGCGTGAGATCCCCCGTGTACGCCGCCGGGTCGGACGGTTGCAGGAGTATCCGCTCGGGTGTCTCGGCAGTCGTGACCTCGGAGGGGGCGAGCGCGGCCGGCGGCGCCCCGGGGTGGACGTTCCCCAGCTGCAACCCGGGTACATCGGGTACGAGTTCCACGGTGTCGACGGCCAGGCCGGCCCGCTCGACCACCGCACGGTGGATGTCGGACGGATGCACCTCGGCAGGCACCCGAGGTATGCCCTGCGGTAGCACGGCGGACAGCGCGCGGGTGAAGGGACTGGTGCCGTCCGCCGATTTGGCCGGCGGGTTGATCACGCCCCACACCGGGAGGCTGCTCGTCAGTGACGCGGGGGCGGTGTCGTGAAGGCGGGCCCAGCTCTGTGCGTCGGTGGCGAAGTCCACGATGACCAGTGTTCGGTTGCGAGGCCGCGAACGAAGCGCGTTCACCAGCCACTCCCACGGCAGCCCGTCGTAGCGCACGCTGCGCGGCGTGGAGTCCCGCAGCCCGAGATGCGCGGCGCCGGTGCGATCGAACATCAGCAGACCCGAGACGTACACGACCACGGGCCCGGGCACGCGCGCCGCCGCCTTGATGCGGCTCAACACCGCGTGAGGGTTGACCGCATCGTCGATCTGGACCACGTCGACACCCGAGGCCCGAGGAGCGAAGCACGTCGGAGGTATCTCGGTCATCGCGCCCAGGTTGGCGCCGGTGCCGCGCAGGTGTCGACGGGACGCACGACCCCGTGCGCTCTCGATCAACAAGAGGTGGCCCCGTACAGCAAGGGTCATCTTCACCCTCCGTTGCTGAGATCAAGAGGAGAGCGAAGCTATCAAGTGCCGTCGCCCTTGGGTAGCGATGTCGAGCCGACAGGCCGTGTCCGTCGGGTCCGGTGCCCGTTCGCGGGCCGTGAAATCCCCGAGACCCGCATTTGCCCCGCGCTCAGCGGCGTAGGGCCGCCGGCTTCGTGTCGCCCCGTTTCGGGTCCGTCGTGGTGAGTTCGCCCCAGTAGATCATGCGGTTCTTGGAGGTGAACTCCGGATCGCACGTGGTCAGGGTGATCAGGCTGCGGCCGGCGGGCCCGCCCAGGTCCGGGGGGCGGGAGGTGAGGACCGAGCCGTTGGAGGGCTTGGTGATGAACGGGCCCTTGACGATCGTGTACGTGAACCACTGGGTCTTGGTCTCGACCACGACCTTGTCGCCGGCCCGCAGGTTGTTCAGGTGGCGGAACGGCTCGCCGTGTCCGTTGCGGTGGCCGGCGAGGCCGAAGTTGCCGGCGCCGCCGGGGCCGACGTAGGGCGGGTACGTGTAGTGGCCGACACCCTTCGAGAGCGAGGCCAGGCTGGACCCCTCGATGATCGGCTGGTACCAGTCCGAGCCGAGTCTGGGGATCCACAGGATGGCCAGCGTCTCGCCGCGGATGGTGTGCGAACCCACCACCTTCTGGCCGTCCTTGCCGCCGTCCACGCTCACGTCGGTGGGGCCGTTCAGGACGTCGGTGGGCGGCTGCGCGGCGGGCGGTTGGGTGTTCTCGGTGCCCTGTCTGGCCCAGTCCCTGCGCAGTTGGTCCACCTCGCTGCGGGCCTCGGCCCGGGCCTCGAAGTTGGTCCAGTAGAGCTGGTGTACACACAGCAGCAGGCCGACCAGGCCCAGGGTCAGGAGGAGTTCCGCCCCGACGCGAATGGTTTTGCGTACAGCGCCCATGGGTCGACAGCTTGGCACAGACAAGAAGTTCGGTCAGGACCCGGAGACCGGAATGTGATGCGCCGTCACTTCGCCCCGGCCAGCAGCGCGTCCGGTTTGCCCTGGGAACGCGGCCGCTCCTCCTCCAGATGGCCCCAGACGATCAGGCGATACGTCGAGGCGCCGTCCGGCGTGCACGTGGTCAGCGTGATGTAGCGGCCGGGCTTGGTGTACGGCCCCTTGTCGGGGATCGGATCGATCACCTGGATGTGCGACGGCGAGGTCTGCGGCAGGTCCGCGTCGACGGTGTACGTGAAGTACGTGGTCGCGGTCTCCACGACCACCTTGTCGCCGGGCTTGAGCTTGTTGATGTAGCGGAACGGCTCGCCGTGCCCGTTGCGGTGCGCGGCCACCGCGAAGTTGCCCTGGGCATCCCACGGCATCGCGGTCTTCGGGTCGTTGTAGTGGCCCACCAGGCCGTTGTTGAGCACTTTGCCCCGGTCGGTGCCCTCCGCTATCGCCTGCTTCTCCATCCCGATCCGGGGGATGTACAACAGCGCGAACCCCTTGTTCGGGGCGACGTACTGGCCGGGATTGCGCGGGTCGACCACCTGGCCGGGCGTGTCGTTCCAGCTCTGCTGTATGTCGTGCGCCTCGTTCCGGGCCTTCTCCGCCGCCACGATGTTCGTCCACCAGGTCAGATACACCACGTACAGGACCAGGAGTACGCCCACCGTCATCGCGAGTTCGCCCACGAGGCGGGCGCCGGCGGTCAGTATCCGCGCGCCCGTCGACGGCTTGGCCGCCCGCCGCCGCGCGGCCCGTCCGGCGCCCTCGGCCGGCTCCGGGCGCGCGGGCGGACGGGAGCCGCCCCGGCCGGCCTTCTTGCGCTGCGCCTTGCGCCGCTCCGCCCGCCCGCCGGGTACGACCGCGCCGCCGTCCGCCGCGGCCGGCGTCGGCGTCGACCGCGGAACGGCCTCCGGAGCGGGCGCGTACACCGGGTCGAGCACCGGATCGGCGCCCACCACCCCCGCGTCGGCCCGAAACCACGCATCCATCGCGTCGGACGCGTCCACGGCGTTCGCCGCGCCCACCATGTCCGGCGCACCCGCCGCGGCCCGCACCCCCGGCAGCGCCCGAGGCGCCTCCACCATCGCCGCCGGCGGCATGTAGACCGCAGTCTGCTCGACCGACTCGGCCCGCTGTCGCTGCGCGGCCCGCCGACGGGCCGCGCGCCCGCCCGGAACCGGATCCGAAACGGCCGGAAGAGCCGCTGTGGGCGGTGCCGTGAAGCCGGGGTCGACCAGGTCCCGCGCATAGTCCTCGGGCGCATACGGGGCCGGCTCTCCCGCTCCGTGCCGCCCGCCGCCACCCGCTCCGTGCCGTCCGCCCCCGCCCGAGGCGTGCGAACCGCCCGGCCCAGCCGAGCCGCCCGCACCCGGCCCGTACGGAACACCTTCCGCCCCATACGCCCCGGCCTCGCCCGCCCCGTACCCGCCGTCGGGTATCGACCCCTCGGTCAGGCCGGGAGCGGCGTGCGCCCGACGACGGGTGCCAGACCCGCCGACCGGTCCGGCGCCGTCGGGTCCCCGCAACTCACCAGCCAGTTCGCCAGCATCCGGTGGCCGTACTCCGTCAGCACCGACTCCGGGTGGAACTGCACGCCTTCGACCGGTCGGTCGCGGTGCCGCAGGCCCATGATCACGCCGGTCCCGGTCCATGCGGTCACCTCCAGTTCGGCCGGAATCGTGTCCGGATCCACCGCGAGCGAGTGATAGCGCGTCGCGGTGAACGGCGACGGCAGGCCGGCGAAGACGCCCGCCCCCTCATGCACCACAGGGCTGGTCTTGCCGTGGAGAAGCTCGGGCGCCCGGCCAACGGTAGCGCCGTGCGCCGCCGCGATGGACTGCATCCCCAGGCACACCCCGAAGACCGGCACCCGGCCGCCCTCGCGGCGCACCATCTCCATGCAGATCCCGGCGGCCTCGGGTGTCCCGGGGCCCGGGGACAGCAGTACGCCGTCGAATTCCTCGGCCTCCTCGACCGTCACCGCGTCGTTGCGCCGCACCTCGCAGGTCGCGCCGAGTTGGTAGAGGTACTGCACGAGGTTGAAGACGAAGCTGTCGTAGTTGTCCACGACGAGAATGCGCGCGCTCATCCCGGCAGTCCTCCCGGCAGTGAAGAAGGTGACCCGGATGACCCCGCCGAGGTCGCACCCGCCGGAAGCGGTACGCCGCCGGGCCCGGTGGTGTTCGTCACGTTGTCCTGATCGACCGTCACATCGCTGAACGGCAGCAGGGGTTCGGCCCACGGGAAGACCCACGTGAACAGCGCGTACACGATGGCCAGCACCAGGACCAGGGAGAGCAGGAGCTTCACCCACACGTTCCCCGGCAGGGTGCGCCAGATCCAGCCGTACATCAGGCCCAGGCCCTCTCTCGCTCGCCGCCCGCGCGGCCCGACTCGCTCATCCGCGCCCCGCTCATCCCTGCAACGCCGCCGGTCGACCGGAGGACAGCGGGGTCCGCGACTCCAGGTGGCCCCAGACGATCAACCGGTGCGTGCTGCCGAACTCGGGTTCGCAGGTGGTCAGGGTGATGTATTTCCCGGGCGCCGTATAGGCCTTCGCCGGCACCGGGTCGAGCACGTGCACATCCTCGGGAACGGTCTTCAGGACCGCCTTGTCCCCGGGAAGGCTGACCGGCTTGTCGATCGAGTAGACGAACCACTCGGTGATGCCCTCGATCACGACCTTGTCGCCCACCTGCAGCTTGGGCACGTTCAGGAACGGGTCGCCGTACGTCTTGCGGTGCCCGGCAATGGCGAAGTTGCCGTCCTGACCCGCCTGCGCGCTGCCCTTGTACCAACCCAGGCCCTTTTGCAGCTCCTTGGGCGTGACCCCGGGCCGGATCGTCTTGTACCAGCCGTCACCGAAACGGGGGATGTACATGGTCCCGAACGGCTCACCGTCCTCGTACGGGGCCTGTGCCGCGGGTACCTGCGCGACCGGCACGTCCTTGGGCACGCTCGCCCCGATCCGCTTGCGCGCCTCGTCGAGCTTGTGCATCTCGTCGGCCCGCGCACGATCGGCCAGCACGCCGGTCCAGTAGAGCTGATAGACGACGAACAAAAGGATGACGACGCCCAGTGTGATGAAGACCTCCCCGAGGCCTCGCATCGTGGTCCGCAACACTGTCGTCAGACTCCCCTCGATTCACCGCTGCCGATCACGTCCCGGAGACTTTCGCATACTCCAGGCCCAGCGGGCCCGTATACCCCGGCGCATCGATGCGCTTGCGGTCCTCGACCTTCCACCCGAGGCCGAACGCCTCGACGTAGTCGGTGTAGTTGGACACGCTCTTGCTCTGATCCAGGGCGCGCCGCAGGGCGCCGATGTCGCCGACCGCCGAGATCACGTACGGGGGCGAGTACACCCGGCCGTGCAGGATCAGCGTGTTGCCGACGCAGCGCACCGCGGACGTGGCCACGATCCGCTGGTCCATGATCTGAATCGCCCGCGCGCCGCCGTTCCACAGCGCGTTCACCACGCCCTGGATGTCCTGCTGGTGCACCACGAGGTCGTCGGCGGTGGGTTCGCGCACGCCGGGTACGCGGGACTTGGCGTCGGGCGGGGCGTCGGTCAGGGTGACCGTCAGGCCCTCGCCGGAGACCGGGGTGACCCCGGCCGGGTCCGCGACGGCGTCGATGCGACCGCGCGCCTGGGGGTCGTTGGCCTGCTCCTGGACCAGCCCGTCCACGTCCCGCTGCAGCTTGGACAGGTCCTGCTGGGCGCTCTCGTTGCGCCGACCCTGGTCCCGGATCACGTCGGAGAGTTTGAGCATCTGCGCGTCGCTGCGCAGATTGGTGCCGTGGGAGGTGTCGGCGCTGATCCAGAAGAGCAGACCGGCCAGGGCGAACACCACAAGTGCGGACAATCGGGGTACGATCGCACGCCAGGACATCCCGGACGGCCGCATGGCGAAGATACGCACGTCGCCGTACCCTCCTTCCGGACCTGACAGCGACTACGCTAACCGACACATCACCGGATCGTGTCGCGTGTGCTGCGCACCCACTCGTCCGGCTACATCGACAGGAGAGACTCTCGTGCCGAAGTCCCGGATCCGTAAGAAGGACGACTTCACCCCGCCGCCCGTCAAGAAGACGACCATAAAGCTGGACTCGCGCCGCTGGGTGGCGCCGTTCATGCTGGCCCTCTTCGCGATCGGCCTGCTGTGGATCGTGGTCTTCTACGTGACCGACATGCGCTTCCCGATCGAGTCCCTGAAGAACTGGAACATCGTTGTCGGCTTCGGCTTCATCGCCGCCGGCTTCGGCGTGTCCACTCAGTGGAAGTAGCGCATACGCGCAGCTCAGCGAGTTTTCCCGGGGAGACTCCACAGAGTTATCCACAGTGGGGATAACTGGGCGGATCCTGTGGATAACCCGTTACGGTCCAACGACCGGCCGGGATGTGGGTAACGGCTCGCATCCCGGATTCATCACTTTGGGTCATTGGTAGGACTCACGGGGTGACTGTGCTCGGGTGTCGGGCCCGGGTCGTGTGCCTGTTGCCCGTTGTCTCGTGCCCTCGCGCCGTCGTGACCCCGCGCCCTCGTGCCTCAGACGATCTGCGCGGTCCGGATCAGCACGATCGCCACGACGACCGCCAGCACCGCGAGCAGGCTGCCCACCTGGACCAGGGTCCGCTGCCGCGCCGGCGCGTAGACCACACCGATCGCGGCGAGCGTGCCCGCGACCAGTCCCCCGAGATGTGCGCGCCAGTCGATCGTGCTCATGTTGAGGAACGTGATCATCAGGTTCAGCGCCAGCAGGATGATCAGCGGTTTCAGGTCGTAGTTCATCCGCCGGCCGAGCACGATCATCGCGCCGAACAGTCCGAACAACGCGCCCGAGGCGCCCAGCGAGCCCTGGTTCGGTTCGGCGATCAGATACGACAGCGCGCTGCCGCCCAAGCCCGCGACCAGGTAGAGAGCGACGAACCGGGTCCGGCCCAGCGCCGCCTCGAGCGGCGGCCCCAGCATCCACAGGCCGAGCATGTTCAACCCGATGTGCCAGAACTGCTGGTGCAGGAACGTCGCGGTGAGCAACCGGTACCACTGGCCCTCGGCGACACCCTGCCACTCGCCGCCCATGAAGAAGCGGCCGACGAGTATCCAGCGGTCCACGAACGTATTGCCGACCACCTGGACCAGCACGAAGACGGCGAGGTTGAGCCCGATCAGGGACTTGGTCACGATCGCGGGCGCGGTCGTGGGCGCGACCCGGCCGCCCGCCACGGTGCGCGCCTCGCGTACCTGGCGACTGCCCTGCCGGACACAGTCCGGGCACTGGAAGCCGACGGACGCGCTCACCATGCAATCGCCGCAGACGGGCCGCTCGCAGCGCGTACAGCGAATGTTCGACTCCCGATCGGGATGCCGATAACACACGGACGGACCGGCCGGTCCGGTCGCACTCGGCTGCTGCTCGTCGGGGCTCATGCTCACCTTCAGGCACGCGCCGCGGGCCGGGACCCGAAGAGCCCCGGCCCGTGCGCTCGGGGTTCAGGACGAGACGGTCTCGACCTCGACCGTGTTGATCACGACGTCGGATGCCGGACGGTCGCGCATGTCGGTCTGGGTACCGGCGATCGCGTCGACGACCTTGCGGCTCTCCGCGTCGGCGACCTCACCGAAGATGGTGTGCTTGTTGTTCAGGTGCGGCGTGGCACCCACGGTGATGAAGAACTGCGAACCGTTGGTGCCCGGTCCGGCGTTGGCCATCGCCAGCAGGTACGGCTTGGAGAACGCCAGGTCCGGGTGGAACTCGTCGGCGAAGCGGTAGCCCGGGCCGCCGGTTCCGGTGCCCAGTGGGTCACCGCCCTGGATCATGAAGCCGGAGATGACGCGGTGGAACACGGTGCCGTCGTAGAGGCGGGCGGTGGTCTTCTGCCCCTTGGCCGGGTGGACCCACTCGCGCTGCCCCTGCGACAGCTCCACGAAGTTCGCGACCGTCTTCGGTGCGTGGTTCGGGAACAACCGGATGCGGATGTCCCCGTGGTTGGTCTTGATGGTGGCGAAAAGTTCCTCGGCCACTGATGTGCCTTCCCTACGGTTACACGGACGGTCTTCTTGAATCCTCGGAATCCTCGCATGCCGCGGGCGGCTCCTGCCACGAGACCACCGCGGACACCATTCCACCGTACGGACCGCACGCCGATACGCGGCGCATGAACCCGGGATCGTCGGGAACAGATAGCGGATGAACCCGGCGAGGAGGAGGATGTCGTGACCCGCATGGATCCGGTCCGCGAGGCGACCGGCAGGACCAGGGAGCGGCTTGCCCCACACGCCGCGCACGCCAAGGAGGCGGCGATCCACTACGCGGGCGCGGCACGTGAGCGAGCGGTCGAGACCACCCGCGAGAAGGTCGTACCTGCACTGGTGAACGCCAAGGAGACGGCCGCACCGCACGTCGAGCACGCCGTGGAGACGGCCCGCCACCGGGTCCGCCACGACGTGGTTCCGCGCGTATACCAGGCGGTCGACCAGGCCCGGGGCGCCGCCGAACCCGTCCGTGACGAGGCCCTCCTGCGGGCCGGCGCCGCGCTGTCCGTCCTCAAGGGCGAGATCAGCGCCGAGGACGTCGCCCGGGTCGGCCGCACCAAGCGGCGCCGGGCCCGCCGCCGCAGGTTCCTGATGATCACGGTCGTCGCGGGTGGCGGCTTCGCGGCCTTCCTGTGGTGGCGCCGCCGCAACGCCCGGCCCGAGTGGCTGACCGACGAGCCCGACGAGGCCCCGCAGGGCTCCGCCACCACCCCGCAGACCCCCGCGTCCCTCGACGACGAGGTAAAGCTGACCGAGGACGAGTTCCGCTCAACCGCCCCGAAGCGGGACGCCGACTGACCCGCCCGAACACACGACGAAGGGCCCGGCATCGCGCCGGGCCCTTCGTCGTATCGCCAGTCGTGGATCCTGTACGGATCCTGTGGAGCCTAGGGGAGTCGAACCCCTGACATCTGCCTTGCAAAGGCAGCGCTCTACCAGCTGAGCTAAGGCCCCTCGGTACCGAACCAGATTAGCGGCAACCGGGCTGCGATTTCACGACACCTCATCCGGGCAAGTGTGACGTTTCACGTGAAACGTCACACTTGCCCGGATGGGTTCAAGCCTCTGCGGGGTCTCCCGCACGATCTGTTCAGCGGGTGCCGGTGCCCGCCGGAACCGCGTCCGTCGCCTCGGTCCACAGATCCTGCTCGGCCCGATCCGCCTGAATCTGCCGGTAGACCAACAGGCCGGCTACAGCAGCCAAAGCCACCAGGATCAGCTTCTTCATCAGCGTGGCCTCTCCGTCCTGCGAGTGACGTTCGTGCACCTGTCCGCGTGCCGTGGGCGCTGCGGTCGGGTCGGGCTCGACAATAACAGGTGGACCGAGGCACCGACCAATGCCGAAAGTCGTGGTCCGAGCGCTGGTCGTCGGCCCCGGCGACGCCGGTCCGCGCAGGTCGCCGCCCGTTTCGCGGCCCCGAACCACCCCCGCGTACCGGGGAGTCGGGCACGACCGGCCCCGGGCTCAGGCGCCCGACCGCACATGCATGTCGATCCCGCTCGTCCCGGGCTCCTCGACGCCCGGCAGCAGCCGCATCTCACGGTCGTAGTCGCCGCCGCCGAGCGCGCGGAAGGCCACCGGCTCGTCGGTGAAGAGCCCGTCGAGCCGTCGGGCGTACTCCTCCTTCGCCGCCTCGAACCGCTCCGGCGACACGTCGTTCGAGCCGTACACCACGAACGGCTCGAGCGGGGCCAGGCCGGTGAACCAGAACAACCCGTGCTGGAGCGGGAAGAGCAGTTCCGCCGGCCGCCCGTGAATGCCCCGGTCGGAGAACGCGGTCTCCCGGGCGCCGGCCGTCACCGACAACAGTGCCCGCCGCCCGGCCAACGCGCCCTCGCTGTACGGGGGCGGGACCTTTGGACCGTAGGCGAATCCGGCGGTGAACACCCGGTCGATCCAGCCCTTCAGAATCGCCGGCGCGGAGAACCACCACATCGGAAACTGCAGGACGACCGCGTCCGCCCAGAGCACCTTCTCCTGCTCGGCGGTGATATCCGGGGCCAGCCGCTCGGCCAGCGTGGCCCGCTGCGACTCGGCCATCACCCGAAGGCGATGGTCCGCGACGTGCTCCGGGAAGTCGTCGCCGTCCACCGCCGCCTTCCACTTCATCGCGTACAGGTCGGACACCCGCACCTGGTGTCCCGCCGCCCGCAGCCGTTCGACCGCGAACTCGGTGAGCGCGCCGTTGAGCGAGCGCGGCTCGGGATGGGCGACGACGACGAGGACCTTGCGGGGCGACGGCGTGGGCCGGCCGGACTGCGGCGTGGTGGGGTTCATGGAGCCAACGCTCCTCCGGGCGCGAACGGGTAGCCAGGACCCGGTTCAACCGGCGGAACCCCGTTCCTGGTATTGCGAGAACCACACAGGCCCGATCCGCCCGGCGCCCACGCATACTTGACCGCATGAACGGGGTGGAGCAGGGCGAGCGTACGACCGCCACCGAGCGGCGCACCGGGACGGCGGGCGCGCCCGCCGTGCACACCGACGACGAGGTCGAGGGCGTCGGCGATGCCCGGCGCGCGCTGGGCGGCTTCCTGCGGGCCCGCCGAGGCCGCGTCGCACCGGAGCACGTCGGACTCGTCGGCGGCCGGCGACGCCGGGTCCGCGGCCTGCGCCGCGAGGAGTTGGCCCAGCTCGCCGGGATCAGCGTCGACTACTACGTACGCCTCGAACAGGGTCGGGCCACCCAGCCCTCCCCCGAGGTGCTGGACGCACTCGCCCGGGCGCTCGGCCTCGACGCCGCCGAGCACCGGCACCTGATCACGCTGGCCGGTACGCGCCGCGCCCCCGCGCCGACGGCCCGGGTCAGCCCGCTGATCCAGCAGATCCTGGACTCGCTGACCCGGCTCCCGGCCTTCGCCACGAACCACCGCCTGGACACGGTGGCCTGGAACGACCTGGGCGCCGAACTCGTCGGCGGCCTGGCCGATCCGAGCCGCCGCGACCGCAACAACGCCAGGTTCCTCTTCCTCGACCCCGCCTCCCGCCTCGTGTTCCCCGAGTGGGAGGAGCGGGCCGAGGACGCGGTGGGCCAGCTGCGGGTCTCGGCCGGGCGCTATCCCGACGATGCGGAACTGGCCACGCTGATCACCGAACTCTCCACCCACAGCGCCGATTTCCGGCGGATCTGGGCCACCGGCAAGGTGCTGGTCTGCGGCGCCGGCCACAAGAGCGTGCACCACCCGGCGGTCGGCTCGATGCACCTGGACTACGAAACCCTCCGAGTTCCCACCCCGACCGGCGACACCGCCCTGGAAATCCACGTCTTCCGCGCCCGCCCGAAGACCCCGTCCGCAACCGCCCTGTCCCACCTGGCCACACTCGCCACCCGGGCAACCACCCCCGACCTCGCCCCCGCCGATGCACGGCACCGGACGCCGCGGAGCCCGACTGGAGATTGAAGACACGCCCCAGGCCCTGCTCGCCCCCCGCGCGTCGGCCGGAAACGGCCGAGGCCCCGGGAGCTTTGGCTCTCGGGGCCTCGGTTGGGTGGTGCCTGCGGGTCAGTTCGGCCAGTTGCCGTGGCCGCCTCTCAGGTCGCCGCCCAACACCGAGTTGCCGCCGCCGCCCTGGTTGTTGCCCGACGGGGGCGGGCTGCTGGAGCCCGTGTTGCCGCCCGGGGTGCCCGTGGCCGGAGGGGCCGTGGTGGCCGGGGTCGGGCCCTTGGAGACGGTGAGGTTGATGGTGCCGCCCTCGTTGATCTTCGAGCCCGCGGTCTCGCTCTGCTTGAACACCTGGCCGGCCGGCTTCTCCGTCGTGTACTGGTCGGAGGACTTGGTGACCTTGAACCCGAGGTTCTCCAGCTTGGCCTTGGCGTCGTCGTAGCTGAGGCCGACCACCTGCGGCACCTGCACCTGGGTCTTGCCGGTGAAGATGTTCAGGGTGACCTTGTCGCCCTCGTTCAGCTCGGCGCCCGCGTCGGGGCTGGTCGAGCAGACGGTGTCCCGGGTGCAGCTGGTCAGCGTCTGGCTGCGCACGGGGTCGGCCAGCAGACCGGCGTCCTTGAGCTTCTTGGTCGCCTCCTCCTCGGTGGCGCCCTTGAGGCCCGGCGGGACGGTGGTCTTCTTCGGGCCGCCGAAGGCCCAGACCTGGATGGTGTCGCCCTTCTTGGCGCTCCCTCCGGCCGGCGGGGTCTGCTTGCAGATGGTCCCCTTGGTCCCGGTGGCGTCCTTGGGGCACTGCGACGGGTCGTTGTTCATGTTGATCTTGAACCCGGCGTTGTCCACCGCCTTGGTGGCTTCCTCCAGGGTCTTGCCGGTCAGGGTGGGCACCCCCGCCGACTTGTCCTCGCCGTCGCCCATCAGGGTCTTGCCGATGAAGAAGGCCGCGACCAGGACCGCGATGCAGGCCAGTGCCAGCAGGATCCAGGCGCCGCCCCGGGACTTCCTCGGCTCGTCCCGGCGGCGGTCGTTGTCGTCGAGCTCGTACTGCCCCGTGGCCGGCCCCTGGCCGTGAGCCGGGATGACCTGGGTCGCCCCGCCCGCCGTCGGCGGCAGGTACTGCGTCGCCGGGTCGGCCCCCATCGGCGCGGCCATCACGCTCGGCGCGCCCACCGGCAGGCCGTGCAGCGCCCGCTCGATGTCCGCGCGCATCTCGTCGGCGCTCTGGTACCGGTTGTCCGGGTTCTTCGCCAGCGACTTGAGCACGATCGAGTCGATGGTCGACGAGACCTCGGGGTCGAACGTGCTCGGCGGCAGCGGGTCCTCGCGGACGTGCTGATAGGCCACCGCGACCGGGGAGTCGCCGATGAACGGCGGGCGTTCGGTCAGCAGCTCGTAGAGCAGGCAGCCGGTGGAGTAGAGGTCGGTCCGGGCGTCCACGGTCTCGCCGCGGGCCTGCTCCGGCGACAGGTACTGCGCGGTGCCGATCACGGCCGCGGTCTGCGTCATGGTCATGCCGTTGTCGGCCATGGACCGCGCGATGCCGAAGTCCATCACCTTGACCGTGCCCTGCCGCGTCAGCATGACGTTGGCGGGCTTGATGTCGCGGTGGATGATGCCGTTGCGGTGGCTGTACTCCAGCGCCTGGAGCACGCCGGCGGTCATCTCCAGAGCCCGTTCCGGCAGCAGCCGGCGGCCCGAGTGCAGCAGCTCGCGCAGCGTCGAGCCGTCCACGTACTCCATCACGATGTACGGGATCGAGATCCCGTCGATGTAGTCCTCGCCGGTGTCGTAGACCGCGACGATCGCCGGGTGGTTCAACGAGGCGGCCGACTGCGCCTCGCGGCGGAACCGGGCCTGGAACGTTGGGTCACGGGCGAGATCGGCGCGCAGTGTCTTGACCGCCACACTGCGTCCCAGACGAATGTCACGGCCCATGTACACCTCGGCCATGCCACCACGGCCGAGGACCGCGCCGATCTCGTACCGGTCGCCGAGGCGACGCGGCTCTTCCATAACTTCCAGCCCTTCCCTTACCGGTCCACGGCCTTCGGTCTTCGGCCGGCCGGTACCGCGGCGATTGCCCCAACGGTCCGGCGCGTTCTCCGACACGGTACCGGTGCGGCGGCCCGGCGGGCCGTCACACCCGAGCCACGAGGGCACGTCGATATCTGATTGCAGTAGTGCTCGGAGTGACTAGCGGGGTGATCGTGTGCCATGGCTCACTTCTTGACCACGGCTTCCATGATTGCCTTGGCGACGGGTGCGGCGAGGCTGCTGCCGCTGATCTCGTTGCGTTCGGCGTCGCTGTCCTCCACCACGACCGCCACGGCGACCTTCTTGCCGTCGGCACCCTTGGCGTAGGAGACGAACCAGGCGTAGGGGTTCCCGCTGTTGTTCTCGCCGCGCTCCGCCGTGCCGGTCTTGCCACCGACGGTGACCCCGGGGATCTGGGCCTTCTTGCCGGTGCCGTTGTCGACCACGCCCTTCATCATGTCCTGGAGCATCTGCGCGACTTCGGGAGTGGTGGCCTCGCCGGCTACCTGCGGCTGGGTCTTCTCGAGTACCGAGAGGTTCTGCGCCCGCAACTCGTCGACGAGGTAAGGCTTCATCACCTTGCCGTTGTTCGCGATGCCGGCGACGACCATGGCCATCTGCATGGGGGTCGCGGCCACGCTGTCCTGGCCGATCGACGAGCGCATCAGGGCGCCCGTCTCCAGCCCGGCGGGGAACACGCTGGCGGTGACCCGGCTCGGGATGTCGAGCGGGTTCTGGTTGGTGCCCTTGCCGAAGTTGTTGAACCCGAACGCGTCGGCTTGAGCCTTCACCTTCTCCTGGGTCAACTGCTGACCGACGCTGGCGAACACGGTGTTGCAGGACAGTTCCAAGGCCCGCTGCAGCGTCGCGCCCGCGCACTCGCTGTGTGAGTCCGGCAGGAACTGGTTCGAGTTCGGGTAGAAGAGCTTGCCGTCCCTGAGCGGCACGCTCGGCACGCTCTCGGGCTTGAACTGGCCCGAGGACAGCGCTGCCGCAGCGGTGACGAGCTTGAAGGTCGAGCCGGGGGCGTAGGTGTACCGCATGGCCCGGTTGTCCATCGGCTTCTTCGGGTCGAAGACGTCGTTCTTCTTGTTCTTGTCGTACGTCATCTGGTCGTATGCCTTGGCCACCGCGTTGCGGTCGTTCTGGGCCAGCACGTTCGGGTCGTAGGACGGCGTGCTGACCATCGCCAGCACCTTGCCGGTGTCCGGGTCGATCGCGACCGCAGCGCCGGTCTTGTCCTTGAGGCCGTTGTACGCGGCCTCCTGCGCCTTGGCGTTGATCGTCAGCGCGACATTGCCGCCCCGGGTGCCCTTGTTGGTCACCGTGTCGAGCACCTTGCGCACGAACAGCCGGCTGTCCTTGCCGCTGAGGATGTCGTCGTCGATGCTCTCCAGCAGGTTCTTGCCGACGAACGGCGAGATGTAGCCGGTGACCGGCGCGTACATCGCACCGAACTCGTACTTGCGCAGGAACTCGTACTGCTTGTCGTCGGTCTTGACCGAGCTGGTGATCGGCTTGCCCTCGACGAGGAAGTCGCCGCGCGGGTGCGAGTACTTCTCGTAGATCGCCCGCTTGTTGTGGCTGTTGTTCGCGTAGTCGTCGGCCTTGACGACCTGGACCCAGTTGGCCCGCAGCATCAGTGCCGCGACCAGGATCAGGCAGAAGACGGAGACCCGCCTCAACGGCTTGTTCACGGTGTTTCCCTCCCCTGGACGTGCGTTGCGGCGGTCACGGGTTCGGCCCGCCGGAGCCGCCCTGACCCGGTGGGCCGAACGGGGCTCCGCCGCCGGGGTTCGGCGGGGGCACGAATGGTCTCGGTGGCGTCCCGGCCCCGCCCGGAGGCGGGGTACCGGGGGCGCCGGGCACCCCGCCCGCCACGGTCAGCGCCTCGGGATCGGGAGCGGACGAACCGTCGGCGGGCGTCGCGTTCGGCGGCGGCGGGGTGGTGCCGCCGGCCGGCGTGCCGTCGCGGCCCGAGGCGTGCGAGCCACGCCGGGGGGCCACTCCCGCGCCCGGGTCGAAGGTCCCGGCGGGCGGCGCGGGGCGGCGGGCGGTGTCGCTGATCCGGATCAGGATCGCCACCAGTGCCCAGTTGGTGATCACGGACGAGCCGCCCTGGGCCAGGAACGGCATCGTCATACCGGTGAGCGGGATCAGGCCGGTGACGCCGCCCGCGACCACGAAGACCTGGAGCGCGATGGTGACCGACAGGCCGGCCGCGAGCAGCTTGCCGAACGGGTCGCGCGCGGCCAGCGAGGTACGCAGACCACGCTCGATCAGCAGCGCGTACACCATGAAGATGGCCATCATCCCGGCCAGGCCCAACTCCTCGCCGACCGTGGTCAGGATGAAGTCGCTGCGCGCGGCGAAGCCGATCTCGGTCGGGTGGCCCTGGTTGAGGCCGGTGCCGAGCAGGCCGCCGGTGCCGTAGCCGAACAGGGCTTGGGCCAGCTGCTCGGACTGCACCGATCCGCTGCCGTTGTAGGCGGCCAGCGGATCCAGCCAGGCCGCCACGCGGTCGTGCACGTGCGGTTCGAGCGTGCCGACCACGACCGCGCCGCCGACGGCCATGAACAGACCGAACAGCAGCCAACTCGTGCGCTCGGTGGCCACGTAGAGCATGACCACGAACAGGCCGAAGAACAGCAGCGAGGTGCCGAGGTCGCGCTCGAACACCAGGATCAGGATGCTCAGCAGCCAGACCACCACGATCGGGCCCATGTCCCGACCGCGCGGGAAGTACAGCCCCATCACCTTGCGGCTGGCCAGCGCGAGCGCGTCGCGCTTGGCCATCAGGTAGCCCGCGAAGAAGACCGTCAGCACGATCTTGGTGAACTCGCCGGGCTGGAAGTTGAACGGGCCGAGCCGGATCCAGATCTTCGCGCCGTACATGTCGCCCGGGAACGGGATCGGCGACACGAGCAGGACCAGCGCGAGCGCCATGAACGTGTACGTGTAGCGCTGGAGCAGCCGGTGGTCCTTCAAAAGCACCACGATGCCCACGAACAGCCCGATGCCGATCGCCGAGTACATCAGCTGCGAACCGGCCGCCGCGGTGCCGTGCCTGCCGCCCAGACCGATGCCCTTGACGATGTCCAGGTCGAGCCGATTGATGAACATCAGGCCCATGCCGTTGAGGAACGTGGCCAACGGCAGCAGCAGCGGGTCGGCGTACGGCGCGAACTTGCGGACCAGCAGGTGCGCGATTCCCGCGAAGATGCCGAGGCCGAAGCCGTACTTGATCAGGCTGCCCATGGGCAGTGACCCGTCCCCCGCCAGTCCCACGTTGGCGTAGGCCAGCATCGGCACCAGGACCGCGAATCCGAGCATCATCAACTCGGTGTTGCGGCGATTCGGTGCGGCTTGGGGGGTGATCGTCGTGTTGCTCACGGCGCTCCCCTCAGTTCGTTCCGGCGGTTCCGGCCGGTCGCGGATAACACTGCTTGGCCAGCTCGGCCTCTTCGGCGCTCAGCCCCGCCCCGGGTGCCTCCGGTGTCGCCGCCGGTGGTGTCGTGCTCGTACTCGGTGGTGCCGAACTCGCCGGTGCACTCGGGCTCGTGGTCGTGCTGCCCTTGCTTCGACCGCCCGACTCGGTGGGCGGCGCGGTCGAACTCCGGTTGCTGCGCGAGGCCGTCGTCGAGGTGTGCTTGGCGACCGGCAGGTTGGTCTGCAGCGCCACCGGGAGACCTTGTACCTGCTGCGGGAACGCGTCCACGCTGCCCGCCGGCTGGGCGCCGGGGTTGCCGGGAGTCTCGGTCTTCTTCATGTCCTGCGCCGAGTACGACCTGCGGCACACGTCGGCCTGGCGCTTGAGCCGGTCGATGGTGTGCCGCGCGTCGCTCAGGCTCGTCGCGTCGAGCGTGCTGTTGACCGCGTCCCGATTGGGCTGACCGATCAGGGACAGCTTCACCTCGTCGTAACTCTGGTACGTGCTCGCGAGGTTGATGCCCAGGATCTTCGAGTCGATCCCCCGGTAGATCGCTACGTGGTCTCCTTTGTCGGCCACGAAGTATTGCGTCTGGGTCCAGTAGTAGGCGCCGCCGAGCGCCGCCACCAGCACCGCGACGCCGCCCCAGATGGGCAGCGTCTTGCGCAGGGTGGACTTGGGCTTGGGCTTGCGCCGGCTGCCCGGCTCGGAGACCAGGGCCTCGGTCTCGTACTCGCCGGCGGTCAGCTCCCGGGCCCGGGAGGCCGGGGTGGTCGGCAGCGTCGTGGTGTCGTCCACCACGGCCGCGACCGCCCCCACCACGATCGGGCTGTCGGAGGGCTGGTCGGAGGGGTCGACCACGTCCGCGACGATGCAGGTGATGTTGTCCGGGCCGCCGCCGCGCAGCGCGAGCTGGATCAGCTCCTGGACCGCGTCGTTCGGATTGCCGTAGGTGAGGAGGGTGGTCTCCATCGTCTCCCGGCTGACCACCCCCGACAGGCCGTCGCTGCAGATCAGGTAGCGATCGCCGGGCCGGGCCTCGCGCACCGACAGGTCCGGCTCGACGTGGCCGCGCCCGTCCAGCGCGCGCATCAGCAGCGAGCGCTGCGGATGGTGGTCGGCCTCCTCCTCGGTGATCCGACCCTCGTCGACCAGGCGCTGCACCCAGGTGTGGTCCTGGGTGATCTGCTCCAGGGCGCCGTCGCGCAGGAGGTAGGCACGGGAGTCGCCGATGTGGGCGAGGCCGAGTCGGCTCCCGGTCCACAGCAGCGCCGTCAACGTGGTCCCCATGCCCTCGAGCTGGGGATCGTCGTCGACCATCACACGCAGTCGGTCGTTGGCGCGATCGACCGCCGAACGCAGCGCGTCGAGCAGGTCGGCCCCGGGCACGTCCTCGTCGAGTTCGACGATGGTGGACAGGACTTCGGAGCTGGCGACTTCGCCCGCTGCCTGCCCGCCCATGCCGTCGGCGACCGCGAGCAGGCGAGGACCGGCATACCCGGAGTCCTCGTTGCCTTCTCGGATCATGCCCTTGTGGGATCCGGCGGCGAAGCGGAGAGAGAGGCTCATTCAGGCTACCTGCGCAGCTCGATAACGGTCTTGCCGATGCGGATCGGCGCACCGAGCGGCACGGGGGTCGGACCGGTCAGACGCGTACGGTCCAGGTAGGTACCGTTCGTCGACCCGAGGTCTTCGACCACCCAGCTGCCGTCGGGCGCAGGGTAGATGCGGGCGTGCCGACTCGACGCGTAGTCGTCGTCGAGCACGATGGTCGAGTCGTGCGCCCGGCCGATGGTGATCTGCTGATCCGTCAGATTTATCGTCGTGCCGGTCAGCGAGCCTTCGGTGATCACCAGTTTGCTCGGGCTGTTGTTGCGTTGGCCGCGGCGGGGCCGGGCCTGCTGCCGCTGCGGAGGCGGGGCCGGCTGCGCCTGCGGAGGCGGAGTGGCACCTCCTCCGGCTGCGGCCGGCGCGGCGGTTCTGCGCCGCGTGGGTCGTTGGGTCACGCGTGTGCCGAAGAGGTCGCTACGGATCACCTGTACGGCGACGATCACGAACAACCACAGCACAGCGAGGAAACCCAACCGCATAACGGTGAGGGTCAGCTCAGACATGCGCCCGTTGTCACCCCTCGGCTTGGCGGAACACGACAGTGGTGCTGCCGAGCACGATGCGCGATCCGTCCCGCAGGCCGGCACGTTGGCAGTGCTGGCCGTCGACGACGATCCCGTTGGTCGAACCGAGGTCCGTGATCGACGCCGGGGCGCCTACGCGGATCTCGGCGTGGTGCCGCGAAACGCTCGGATCGTCGACGCGAACTTCCACATCGGTGCTGCGGCCCAACTTCACGACCGGGGCGGTGAGCTCGTGACGCACCCCGTTGACCTCCAGCCAGGTACGCAGCCGTGGTGCCGGCGGCGGAGTCTGACCGTAGCCGGCCTGCTCCCCCGGCTGTGGCCGGGGCGGCGTTCCCGGGGTCCCGGGCGGGCCGAAGGGGGGCGGTGCGGGCACCCCGGGCGGGGGTGGCCCGCCGGGTCGACCGTATCCATAACCCTGCGGCGGCTGCTCGGGTTGCGGCCCCCCGCCCGGGAAGGGCGATGCCTGCGGGGGCTGCTGCTGGTCCAGGTGGGACTGGCTGCCCGCGAGTGCCTGACTGCGCACCCGGTACAGACCCGTGTCCAGATCGTCGGCATGTTCGAAATGGACCTCGACGGGGCCGATGAACGAGTAGCGCTGCTGTTGCGCGTAATCGCGCACCACGGTCGCCAGCTCACCGCCGAGTTGCTGCACGTACGGGCTCAGGCGCTCATAGTCGTGTTGTCCGAGCTCGACGACGAAGTCGTTCGGGACCATGGTGCGGTCTCGGTTCCAGATCGTCGCGTTGTTGTCGCACTCGCGCTTGAGGGCGCTGGCGATCTCGACGGGCTGGACATCGGACTTGAACGCCTTGGCGAAGGCGCCGTTGACCAGGCCCTCGAGCCGTTGCTCGAACTTCTTCAGGGGACCCACGGGCACCTCCTTCCGTACGCGATCGGCCGGTCCGGTCCTACAGTCTGCTCACTGATCGTATCCACGCGTGGGAAACGGGCGCGGTTCCCTACCGTGGCCACTGTAAGGAGTGTTGGCTTTCACAGGGATTCCTACACCCTGTCGACCCCTCGGTGGCTCGCTTGCAGTAGTTGTGCCGCGACCGTGTGCGTGGCCCGGGTCGAAGCCCGTTCACCGTACGGTGCAGGGCAAGCATGCCGGAGAGGCGGGGGTCGTGGGGATCCCGGTACGGAAAGATGAACCGTTGGTTGCTCTGGGTGGCCATACGGGTGCTCATGGTGTGAGCCGTGGGGTCTGCGGGTAAGGATTCGTAATGGGCCTCGGGCCCGTGCTAATCTTTGATTGCTCGCGCGGGTGGCGGAATAGGCAGACGCGCTGGATTCAGGTTCCAGTGCCCGAAAGGGCGTGGGGGTTCAACTCCCCCCTCGCGCACCGAGCAAAGGCCCCAGGTCATCGACCTGGGGCCTTTTCGTATGTCCGGCCATGTGTCGTGCATGGCCGGTCGTGGGCTGCGTCCGGGGAGGATCGGTACATGTCGGGGACTTCGGTGGGGCGGGAATTCATCGTTCCGGGTTTTCGGGACAGGTCGGATGTCGCGTCCAAGGCGCTGGGCAAGGGCCTGCGCGAGCGGGTGTCGCGGTCCGCGCACGCGGCGTTCGAGCCGGCGGCGGATCGGCCGGACGTGGTGGAGAGCGTCGAGCGCTCCAACGTCGGGCGGCTCGAACACCTGGTGCCGTTGCGGATCGGGCGGATGGCGGCCTCGCCGTTCGCGTTCCTGCGCGGGGCGGCCGGGTTGATGGCGGCGGATCTGGCGGCGGAGCCGGTGACGGGGCTGACCGCCCAGATATGCGGTGACGCGCACGCGGCGAACTTCGGGGTGTTCGGGACGGCCGAGGGTCGGCTCGTGATGGACCTCAACGACTTCGACGAGACCGTGCAGGGACCGTGGGAGTGGGACCTCAAGCGGCTGGTGGCCTCGCTCGTGGTGGCGGGTCGGGTCGGCGGGCTCGACGAGGACGCGTGTCACGTGGCCGCCTACGACGCCGCCGCGTCGTATCGCAAGACGATGGCGCTGCTCGCCGGAATGCCGGTGCTCCAGGCCTGGAACGCGATCGCCGACGACTCGCTGGTGGCGCACGCGGACGCGGACGAGTTGTCCGGACTGCTGGCGCAGGTCACCGCGAAAGCGCGGCGCAACACCAGCGCGCGGTTCGCGGCCAAGTCGACCGCGCGGCGCTCCGACGGCACCTGGCACTTCGTGCCCGATCCGCCGGTGCTCACCGCGGTGGACGACGATCTCGCCCGCGCGGTGGCGGGCGGTCTGGAGAGCTACGTGGACACCCTCTCCACCGAGCGGCGGCCGCTGTTGGCCCGGTTCGCGGTGGAGGACGTGGCGTTTCGGGTGGTCGGTACCGGCAGCGTCGGTACCCGGGCCTATGTGGTGCTGCTCCTGGGCAACGGCGACGAGCCGCTGGTGTTGCAGGTGAAGGAGGCCCGTCCGTCGGCGCTGGCGCCGTATCTGCCGCCCACCCGGGTCGAGCACGAGGGGCGTCGGGTGGTGGTCGGGCAGAAGTGGATGCAGGCCGGCACCGACGCGCTGCTCGGCTGGACCTCGATAGACGGGCGCGACTTCATGGTGCGGCGGTTCCGCAATATGAAGGGCAGCATCGACGCGACGCTGCTGGCCGCGCACGAGATAGACGACTACGCGCGGATGACCGGCGCGCTGCTGGCCCGGGCGCACAGCCACTCGGTGGACCCGCAGGTGTTGGCCGGTTATTGCGGGAAGAACGACCGGCTGGAGGACGCGTTCGCGCGGTTCGCGGTGCGGTACGCGGACCGTACGGAGGCCGACCACGAACAACTGCTGGCCGCAGTGCGGTCGGGCCGGCTGCCGGCCGAGACCGGGGTCTGACTCGGCGGGGGTTCAGCCCCTGGGTGCGCGGGACGAGCCTGGCCGATTCCCTCGTTGCGATGGGGCGAGCGCCTGCTCAACCGGGGTGAAGCCCCGGGGCCCGGGACGACCCTGGCCGATTCCCTCGTTGCGATGGGGCGAGCGCCTGCTCAACCGGGGTGAAGCCCCGGGGCCCGGGACGACCCTGGCCGATTCCCTCGTGCGCGTTGCCGCGCACGAGGGCTTCGTGTCGTGGACCGGCCGGCGGGGTGTTCCGGCGCGGTCGCCGCTCCGGGGCGGGGCGGCGGGGGGACGAGGTGTGCGGGCGGCGGGGGCATGGGGTGTACCGGCCGCCGCGCGTGCGGGGTGCCCGGGGGGAGGGCGGACCCCGGCCGTGCCTTCCTTCGAGGAGAGCGCGCCGGAAGGACGGCACGTTCGTGGGCATGCCGGATGAAGGGTGGACCCTTCATCCGGCCGTGCGCACTATGACTGCTTCATCGACGCGATGGACGCTCGCGTGAATTCGATGAGGTGCTTGCGCCGGTTCGCCCGGGCCTCCTCGGACTCCGAGTCGGCCCCGAGCAGTACCCGCGACATCTGCGGCATCGTCTGTTGCCAGGCGGCGACGCCGATGAGCGAGTAGAGCAGCTGGGCGACGTCGGGCGAGGGCTTCACGCCGAGGTGATCGGCGAACTCCTGAAGTTTCGCGGCGTAGCTCGTGACTCGCCGCTCCTCGTCCGGGACCGGGTCGTGCCCGTAGTACAACGCCTCCCACACCAGCAGCCGGAGCAATTCCGGGCGGGCGCAGTAGAAGTCGTACACCTGGGCGATGTACTCGGCCGGGTCGTCGTTGGGCATCGTGACGACCGTGTTGAGCTCTTGGAGCGACTCCGTCAGCACGTGCTGGAAGAGCTGCTCCTTGTTCCCGAAGTACGCGTAGATGCGCTCCTTGTTCACCCCGGCGCGCAGGGCGATGCGGTCGACGCGGGCGCCGGCGATGCCGTGCTCGGCGAACTCCGCGCGGGCGGCGTCGAGAAGTTTGGCTCGGGTGCGTGCGGTGTCGGGCGGCATGGCTGGATCTTATCCCCTCTAGCCAACTGCTTTGTTGGATCGACTGGCCAGGGACGGCCTGACCATGCTGCCCTACCACATAGGCTGCTGGGGGGTGTTGCGAGTGATTTGATCTTCAAAGTCCGGCAGAGGTGCCCGCCGGCCGGTGTCGCGCGGGAACAGAACAGCACACAAGGGACGTGATGGACGAGGTCAGCGCGCCGACCCCCTGGTCGGACCCCGAAATCGCCGAGTTGGAGCGACAGGTCGCCGCCGAGGAGACCGCGTTGCTCGACGACGAAGTGGATGTGACGACCCTTCAGGTCGAGCTGGACAACCTGGCGATCGTGCACCACCGCCGGCTCGGTCCGCTCTACGAGCGGCTGGACGAGCTGGACGCCTTGATCGCGGAGGCGATCGCGGCGCACACCGGCGATCCCGCGGACATCCGGCGTGCGGTCGAATTGCGTGGTGTGGTCACGGACATGCCGGACTTGGACTCGCTTTTGGGTGCTCTCGACGGGGCGCCCGGCGCGGAGGGCGGTTCGGCCGAGGAATCGATGCCGGTGCCGGAGGTGCACCGGGTCAGCCCCGGCGCCGAGGCGCGCAAGCTGTTTCGCGAGCTGGCCCGCCGGGCGCACCCGGACCTGGTCCAGGACCCGGAGGAGAAGCAGCGCCGGGGTGCCTTCATCGCCCGGGTGAACGCCGCGTACGCGCGCGGCGACGTGACCGAGCTGCTGGCGTTGGGTACGGAATGGGCCACGTCCCCGGAGGGCGCGAGCGGTCCGGGCACCGAGGGCCGGGGGCAGTGGTTGCGCAGCCGGCTGGCCTGGCTCACCCATCGCCGCACCGAGCTGGCCGGGCTGCGCGAGGAGCTGATGGCGGGTGCGATGGGGCAGCTGCTCCAGCTCGCCCCCGACGATCCGGACGGCCTGCTCGAACATCTGGCCGACCAGCTCCTGCACGACATCGCGGAGAAGGAGAAGGTGCTCGGCACGCTGGTGCCGTGATCGGCCGCCGCGGCCGGTGCCCGGGCCGCCCCCGCCCGCGCGTGTGTCGGGGAGGTGACGAGCGGGCGGTTCGCCGGTTCGGGGCACCTGTGCGCGGCGCCGATGACCGACAATGTGCGATGAGCGCGGCCGGATGGGTTCCGGACGCCTGACCTCCCGGAGATCCGATGCACCTGTCGCCCCCGCCGGCCGTGGCCGCCGCCGCGGTTCCCGACGACGCCTTCGTACTGGACGTACGGGAGGCGCACGAGTGGGACGCCGGTCACGTGGCCGGCGCCCGACACATCCCGATGAACACGCTGCTCGACCGGATCGACGAGGTGCCGCACGACACCCGGGTGTACGTGATGTGCCGGGTCGGCGGCCGGTCCGCGCAGGTCACCCACTATCTGGGCCAACAGGGCTGGGACGCGGTCAACGTGGACGGCGGGATGCTCGCCTGGGAGGCCGCGGGGCGGCCGATGGTGAGCGAGACCGAGGCGGCTCCGGCGGTGGTCTGAGGCCGGCCGTGCCGCCGCTCCGCTCGGGATCGTCGGCTCAGGACCGCCGTTCCGCGATGAACACTGCGGTCGCCTCGGCGGTCACCTGCCCGTCGGCGCGGATCTCACCGGTCGCGAAGCTCTTGCGTCCTTCGCGGCCGGTCCAGCGCCCGGTCAGTTCCAGCGGTACGTCGTAGGGCGTCGCCCGGCGGTAGCGGATGTCGAGGCCGGCGGTCAGCCCCGGCGCGCCGGCCGCGGACGCGGCCACCCCGAGCAGCTGGTCCAGGATCACCGCCACGATGCCGCCGTGCGCGCGGGCGGGCGGGCCGCCGTGTGCCGCGGTCAGCGTGCATCGGGCGTGGATCTCCACCGACGCGGGCTCCGCCGTCGGGTCGGGCCTGGGGGTGACCTCGGCGAACACCAGCCGGGGCGCCTGCGGGTTGAGCCGTCCCGAGCCCATCTGGGTCAGATGTTCCAGCCTGCCGTCCGGATACCGGATCAGCGAGACCGCCTGCGGGCGGCGGGCCGCGCCGAGCAGCGCGGTCAGCTCGGCGATCCGCCCGGCCGCGTCCGCGCGTACCGCCGCGTCCACGTCGGTCCACACCACCGCCTCGACCAGATCCCGCACCCGGTCCGCGAGGTCGAGCGCCTCCGGGGTCACGCTCTCCGGTCCGGGCAGGGTGCCGGCCATCAGTTCGGCGAGGGCGGTGGCCGAGGCCGGCGGCAGCGGCCTGGTGTTCGAGTTCATGCCCGTCCCTTCGTGACACTTTGCTGGAACCTGCCGAGAATGCCCATCCTTCGTGACGCGGTTCTTGATCTTGCCAAGAATGCGGGCCAAGAATGTGACGGTGCATCAGATCTAACGGTCTATCAGACCCGGCGCGGCCGGATCGCGGTGAGGGAGTGCGGCATGGTGACGATCGCGGAGCTCGTACATCGCCAATGGGGCGACGAGCGGACCGGACTGCACTTCGAGGACCTGACCTGGACGCACGACCGGATCGCCCGCGACGCCGCCGCCCGGGCCGCGCTGCTCGCCGACCTGCTGCCGCGCGGGGTCGAGCCGCACGTGGGGGTCCTGCTCGACAACGTGCCCGAATTCCCGCTCTGGTTGTCCGCCGCGGCGGTGGCGGGCGCCACCCTCGTGGGGGTGAACTCGACCCGCCGCGGCGCGGAGTTGGCCCGCGACATCACCCACGCCGAATGCGCCGTCCTGGTCACCGAGCGGGCGCACCTGCCGCTGCTCGACGGATTGGACCTGGGCATCCCGGCGCACCGCGTCCTGGTGGTCGACGACCCCGGCTACGCCGACCTGCTGCGGCCGTACGCGGACGCCGCGCTGCCCACCCTGACCGTCGACCCCTCGGATCGGCTGCTGATCGTGTTCACCTCCGGCTCCACCGGCGCGCCCAAGGGGGTCATCTGCTCGCAGGGCCGGTTGGCCGGCGCGGGCACCGCGCTGACCGCGCAGTTCGGCTTCGGCCCGGACGACGTCAACTACGTGTGCATGCCGATGTTCCACGGCAACGCGCTGATGGCGAACTGGGCGCCGGCGCTGCGCGCGGGCGGCGCGGTCGCGCTGCGCCGCCGGTTCTCCGCGTCGGCGTTCCTGCCCGACATCCGCCGCTACGGCGCGTCCTACTTCACCTACGTCGGGCGCGCGATCTCGTATCTGCTGGCCACCCCGGAGCGACCCGACGACCGGGACAACCCGCTGCGCGCCGGGTTCGGCACCGAAGCGGGCGCGGTGGACATGGCGCGCTTCGAGGCGCGCTTCGGATGCGCGCTGACCGAGGGATACGGCTCCTCGGAGGGCGGGATGAGCGTCAACCGGCGGCCCGGGACGCCCCCGGGCGCGGTCGGTCCGTGCCCGGAGCACGCCGCGGTGCTCGATCCGGCGACCGGCGAGGAGTGCGCGCGGGCCGAGTTCGACGCGGCGGGTCGGCTGCTCAACGGCGACGCCGCGATCGGCGAGCTGGTCAACACCGGGCGCAGCGGGTTCGAGGGCTACTGGCGCAACGAGCAGGCGTCGGCGGCGCGGTTGCGGGACGGCCGCTACTGGACGGGCGACCACTTCTACCGGGACGCGGCCGGGTACCTGTACTTCGCCGCGCGGGCGGACGACAAGCTCCGGGTGGACGGGGAGAACCTGGCGGTGGCCACGATCGAGGGCATCCTCGCCCGCCACGCGCCGTTCGAGGTGGTGGTCGTGTACGGGGTGCCGGACCCGGTGACCGGGGACCTGGTGATGGCGGCCGTGCAGGTGCGCGAGGGAGCCGCCTTCGATCCCGGAGAGTTCGCCGCGTTCATCGCCGAACAGCCCGACCTGGGCACCAAGATGGCGCCGACGTTCGTGCGGGTGGTGGACACGGTGCCGACCACCGCGACCAACAAGGTGCACAAGGTCGGATTGCGCCGCGAGGGATTTCGCACGGCGGACGAGGTGTGGTGGCGTCCCGAGCGCGAGGGGGCGTATCGCCCGCTCGACGACGCCGGGCGGCAGGAGCTGATCGGGCGCTACCGCGCGCACGAGCGGGAGCACGTGCTGGACCTGTGAGCCGCGCTCGCGGAAGCGGTCGGGAAGGGGTGGTCGGCGGTGGTTTCGGTACGCCCCGCCGACCGGACCCGGTAGCGTGCCGGGCGCACGGGTCCGGATCGGACCCATCGACCACGGGAGAGGCATGCAGTCGCCTGACGACGCGGTGCCCGGGCAACCGGTGGATCGGTCGAAGCCGCCAGTCGAGTCCGGGGCGGCGGCGGTGGGCACCGCGACCGGCGGACCGACGACCGATTCGGGTCCGGCACCCGGCACACCATCGCCCGCTGTCCGCATTCCGGAACAGGCGGGGGAGCGTTCCCCCGTCGACGTGCCGACGGACACGGCGGTGCCCGCCGACGAGCGCCGGTCGACCGCGGTGCGCTCGGTCACGGCGGCGTTCGCCGTCCTCGCGATCCTGGTGACCCTCGTCCACGTCTTCTTCGTGTTCCTGCACGTGGCGCCGAGCAACGCGCTGAGCAAGGAGTACCAGAAGGAGACCGGCACCTGGATCTACCCCTACTTCGAGCAGAACTGGGCGCTGTTCGCGCCCAATCCGATGTCGGAGAACTTCCGCGTGCAGGCACAGTCGCGGGTGCGCGGTCCGGACGGCCGGGTCGTCGAGTCGGACTGGTCCGACCTGACCCTGGACGACCTGAACCACATCCGGGGCAACCCGTATCCGAGCAAGGCCGACCAGAACATGATCCGGCGCGCCTGGTCCAGCTACGCGGACAGCCACGACGCCAAGGACGAGTCGGCGATCGGCAGCCGCGGCCCGCTGACCCAGCGCTACCTGCGCCGGATCGTGGTGCACCGCTTCCAGGACGCCGGCCTGAACCGCTCGCTCGAGTCCATCCGGATCCGGGTCGCGACCAAGTCGATCGGTCAGCCGGACGCGAGTCCCAAGCCGACGACCTCGTACCGCACGCTCGGCTGGTGGGAGACGAAGCCCGATGACTTCCGGTGAGTCGCAGCCGCGCAGCGCGGCGAGCCCGTGGCGCCGCAGGGAGGACGCCGTCGGCCGCGCGCTGGTCGCGGCCCTGGACGCGGTCGGTACGCGTACCTTCGCGGTGCACCAGGCGGCGCTGCTGCGGATCGGCTACGGCCTGGTGTTCCTGGTCAGCCTGCTGCGCGAATATCTGAACCGGCGGGAGATCTGGGGCGATCAGTCGGCCTGGTCGCCGGACATGGCCCGGGAGTTGCTGAACGGCATCCAGGGCGTGAGCCTGCTGCTCGAAAGCGACTCGCGCTGGTGGTTCGAGGGCGTCTACCTGGCCGCCGTCGTGGTCAGCGCGCTGTTCGTGCTCGGCTGGCACACCCGGGCGACGAGCATCCTGTTCGCCGTCATGGTGGTGTCGTTCAACAGCCGCTCCATCCTGATGACCGACGGCGGCGACACCGTGTTGTTGCTGATGTCGATCTACCTCGCCTTCACCGCCTGCGGTCGGGTGTGGTCGCTGGACGCCCGTCGGGCCCGGCGCACCGGGGTGCGCCCAGGCACCGGTCCCGGGCACGAGGTCGGGGTGCTCGTCGGGCTGATCGCCATGGTCGTGCTCGGCACCACCTGCCGGGGCGACTCGTGGGCCCTGCACCCCAAGTTCTCCTTCGCGTTCGTGTGCCAATGGATCTGGCTCCCCGGGATCCTCGTGGTCTTCGGCGCGCTGTGGCGCCTGCCGCGCGAGGTGGAGCAGGTCCGGGCCGGCGTGGTCACCGCGGTGCACAACTGTGCGCTGTTCGTGATCGCCGCCGAGGTGTGCTTCATCTACGGCGCGGCCGGCCTCTACAAGGTGCAGGGCTCGTACTGGCAGGACGGCACGGCGATGCACTACGTGCTGAACCTGGAGTACTTCGCGCCCTGGCCCGGGATCAGCCACACGCTCGCCGCGAACACCGAGATGGGCGTCGTGCTGGCCTACCTCACGGTGTTCATCCAGGTCGGCTTCGTCTTCATGCTGTTCGCGAAGCGGGTCAAGTACGTCGCGATCGTGATCCTGCTCGGCATGCACTTCGGCATCGCCGTCCTGCTCGGCCTGCCCGCGTTCTCCGCGTCGATGTCGGTGGGCGACGCGCTGTTCCTGCCCACCGCGTTCCTGATCTGGACCCGCTCGCGGGTGATCGGGCGGCTCACTGCCCGGCTGCGGCGCGGGCCCGCCGCGCCGGCGAAGGCGCCGGCCGATCCCCGGCCGCCGGCCGTGCCGCCCGCGTCCGACGGGCCGGCGGGGTTGTCGCCGACCGCGAGTCGGGCCTGAGCCAGGCACCCGCACCCCCGCCCCGACCCGCGCCACGCCGGTCGGGGCGGGGGTCGGTCGCGTTCTAGGCTGCCGTCATGGACTCCCACGACGTCGATGCCCGGGTGCGCCGGCTGGCCGCGGTGCCCGGGACGGTGCTGCTCGACGGCTTCCACGCGGTCAAGCACGCACTGCGGTTCGGCGCGGCGATCTCCCTGGTGGTGACCACCGACCGGGCCGCGGTCCGCACGCTCGCCGACGAACTCGCGGCCGACGTGGGCGAACACCTGGACGAGACGGCGATCGAGGTGCCGGAAGCCCTGCTGCGCGAACTGGTCCCGCGCGCCGGCCCCACCGGCGTGCTCGCGTTCGCCCGGCGTCCCGAACCCGCGACCCCGGGCGAGCGCGCCGCGCCCGTCGTGCTCCTGGAGAACCCGCGCAACCTGGGCAACGTCGGGGCGGTGATCCGGCTGGCCGCCGGGTTCGGCGCCGCCGCCGTGCTGACCACCGGCGACCTGGACCCGTGGCATCCGCACGTGATCCGGGGCAGCGCGGGGCTGCACTTCGCCACCGAGGTCGCCCGGGTCGGCCTCGACGAGCTGCCCGACGGGCCGCTGTTCGTGCTCGACCCCGAGGGCGACGACCTGCGGGCCACCGACATCCCCGACGACGCGGTCCTCGCCTTCGGCACCGAACGACACGGCGTCTCCGCGGCGTTGCGCGGGCGGGCGGATCGACGGGTGGCCATCCCGATGCGGCCCAAGGTCTCCAGCTACAACCTGGCCACCAGCGTCGGGATGGCCCTCTTCCGCTGGTCCTGCACCTCCGCGAACGCGCCGGCATGAGCGGCCACGACGCCATCGTGCTCGCCGGCGGCGCGGCCCGGCGGCTGGCGGGCGCGGACAAGCCGGGCCTGCTTGTGGCCGGTGTCCCGCTGCTCGACCGGGTGCTCGCCGCGGCGGCCGGCGCCGAACGCACCATCGTGGTGGGCCCGCGCCGGCCGACCCACCGCGAGGTGGTGTGGGTGCGCGAGGACCCGCCCGGCGGCGGCCCGGTGGCCGCGCTCGCCGCCGCGCTGCCGGTCGTGCGGGCCGACGCGGTGGTCCTGCTCGCGGCCGATCTGCCGTTCCTGTCCGCCGCGTTGCTCGACCGCCTGCTGGCCGCGCTCGGCCCCGACCGGGGGCCGGACGCGCCGGCCGGCGTGGTCGCGGTCGACGCCGACGGGCGCGACCAGTACCTGCTCGCCGCCTACCGCACCGCCGCGCTCCGCACCGCGCTGGCCGATCTGGGCGAGCCCGCCGGGGCGGCGCTGCGCCGGGTGGTCGGCCCGCTGGCGACGCGCCGGATCCAGGCCGGTCCCGACGCCGCCTTCGACTGCGACACCTGGGCGGATGTGCGCGACGCGCGAGCACGGTCGGGGAGGATGGACACAGCCCCGAAGAGGAGAGAGATGACTGGCCTGGACGAGTGGACCGAAGCGGTCAAGCAGGAACTGGGCATCGAGTTGGACGTGGACATCGCGGCGCTGCTCGACATGACCCGGGTGGCGGCGCACAACGTGCAGCGACCCGCCGCGCCGCTCACCTCCTTCCTGGTCGGTTACGCCGCGGCCATGCGCGGCGGCGGCGCCGACGCGGTGGCCGAGGCGTTGCGGCAGGCACGCGAACTCGCCGAGCGTCGGGGCCCCGACGCCGAACCGGACGCCTGATGGTCCCTCGGGAGAGCCGGACCGTGCCGCGCCCCGAACCGCATGCGCCGGTGCCGTCGGCGCTCGGCTGGCCGGAGGCGCGGGCCACCGCGCGCGCGGCCGGACGACCGCTGCCCGCGGTCTCGCGCACCCTGCATCACGCGCGCGATCACGTGCTGGCCCGGCCCATCGTCGCGCTCACCGACCTGCCCTCCTTCGACACCTCCGCGATGGACGGCTGGGCGGTCGCGGGTCCCGGGCCGTGGCGGGTGCGCGGCCGGTTGCTTGCGGGCGACTCGGGCGGGGAGATCGGGGTGATGCGCGACGGGGACGCGGTGGAGATCGCCACCGGCGCGCGGGTGCCGCACGGGGCCACCGCCGTGCTGCGCAGCGAGCAGAGCCGGGTCGAGGGCCGCACGCTCTTCGCCGACGCGCACATCCAGCAGGGCACCGACATCCGCGCGTGCGGGCAGGAGTGTCGACGCGGCGACGAACTGCTGCCGGCGGGCACCACGGTCACCCCCGGGGTGACCGGCCTGGCCGCCGCGTCCGGCTACGACGAATTGGTCGTGGTGGACCGGCCGCGGGTGGAACTGCTGGTGCTCGGCGATGAGTTGCTGGACTCCGGGCTGCCTCGGGAGGGCCGGATCCGGGACGCGCTGGGCCCGCTGATCACGCCGTGGTTGCGCACCCTGGGCGCCGATCTGCTGCGGGTGCGCCGGGTCGGGGACAACCCGGACACGCTGCGCGCCCACGTGAGCGGGTCGCGCGCCGACGTGGTGATCACCACCGGCGGTACCGCCGACGGGCCGCGCGACCACGTGCACGGGCTGCTCGCCGAGTTGGCCGCGGACGTCCTCGTGGACGGCGTCGCGGTTCGCCCCGGGCATCCGATGTTGCTTGCCCACCTGCCGGGTGAACGCCCCGGCGCCGGGCGGTATCTGGTCGGCCTGCCGGGCAATCCGCTGGCCGCGGTCGCCGGCATGCTCACCCTCGCGGTGCCGCTGCTGCGCCGGTTGTCCGGGCGGCCCGAACCGCGCCCGCGCCGGATCCGGGCCGGCGCCGACATCGCCGGTCACCCGCACGACACCCGCCTGGTGCCGATGCGCGGGGATCGGCCGCTGGCCTTCGCCGGACCGGCGATGTTGCGCGGGCTCGCGGTCGCCGACCGGATCGCGGTGGTACCGCCGGGCGGGGTGCGCGCGGGCGATCCGGTCGAGGTGCTGGCGGCGCCCCGGTGAGGACGGTGCGTGTTCCCGACGACCGCCCGGCCGATCGGCGCGGGCCGCGCGGCGCGCTGACCCGGCCGCTGCCGACGCTGCGCAAACGACCCGAGGGGCCGGCGGGCCTGGCCGGTCAGGCCGGCGCGAGCGTACACATTCCCAAGGACCGACCCGGGCCGCTGGCACAGGTGTTGCGCCGATTCGGGATGGCGCTGCTGGTGCTGGCGTTGACGATCCTGATCGTCTACGCCGACAGCGACGGCTATCGCGACGCGGTGGACGAGCACGTCTCGTTCCTCGACGCGGTGTACTACGCGACGGTCACCCTCTCCACCACCGGCTACGGCGACATCACCCCCGCGAGCGACGGCGCCCGCCTGGTGAACGTGGTGCTGATCACCCCGCTGCGGGTGGTCTTCCTGATCATCCTGGTCGGCACCACCCTCGAGGTGCTCACCGAGCGCACCCGGGAGCAGTTGCGGCTCAACCGTTGGAGGTCCACGTTGCGCGACCACACCGTCCTGGTCGGCTACGGCACGACGGGATACAGCGCGGTGCACACCTTGATGGCGCAGGGCGTCTCGCGCGAGAACATCGTCGTGGTCGACTCCGACCCCGAGGCGGTCGCCGAGGCGAGCGACGACGACCGGCTCGTGGTGGTCTCCGGCGACGCGACCCGGGCGGAGGTGCTGCGCCGGGCCGAGGTCGAGCGGGCGCGGAACATCATCGTGTCGGTCAACCGGGACGACACCGCGGCCCTGGTCACGCTGACCGCACGGCAGTTGAACCGGCGCGCGTGGATCGTGGTCGCCGTGCGAGAGGACGAGAACGCGCCGCTGATCCGGCAGAGCGGTGCCGATTCGGTGGTCACCACCGCCAGCGCCGCGGGCCGGCTGCTCGGGGTCTCCATGCTCAGCCCGAACGTGGGCGAGGTGATGGAGGACCTGATGCACTACGGCGAGGGCATGGACCTGGTCGAACGGCCGCTCGAGAAGCACGAGAAGGGCAGGTCGCCGGGCGAGTGCGGCGATCTGGTGGTGGCGGTGGTGCGCGGACACCGCACGCTGCGGCACGACGATCCGGAGGCGGCGGTGCTCGGCGCGGGTGACCGACTCGTGGTGATCAAGACCCATAAGCCCCGTCCCAAGCCGGGTGACTCATAGGCTGGAGACATGTACGCCATCACGATTGCCGAGCCGGGCGGACCCGAGGTACTGACCTGGGGCGAGGTCCCGGACGAGAAACCCGAACCCGGCGAGGTTCTGGTGGAGGTGGCCGCCACGGCGGTCAATCGGGCCGACCTGATGCAGCGACAGGGGTTCTACCGCCCGCCGCCGGGCGCCTCCGAATACCCCGGTCTGGAGGCGTCGGGCCGGATCGTCGAGGTCGGCGCGGGCGTGTCCGGCTGGGCCGTGGGCGACGAGGTGTGCGCGCTGCTCGCGGGCGGCGGCTACGCCGAGCGGGTGCGGGTGCCCACCGGCCAACTGCTCCCGGTGCCCGAGGGGGTGGACCTGATCTCGGCGGCGGCGCTGCCCGAGGTGGTCTGTACGGTCTGGTCGAACGTGTTCATGGTGGCCCACCTGCGCAAGGGCGAGAACTTCCTGGTGCACGGCGGATCGAGCGGCATCGGCACGATGGCGATCCAACTGGCGAAGGTGGCCGGCGCCCGCATCCTGACCACCGCCGGATCGGCCGCCAAGCTGGAGCGCTGCCGCGAGTTGGGCGCCGACGTGACCATCGACTACCGCGGCGAGGACTTCGTGGCCCGGGTCGCGGAGGCCACCGGCGGCGTCGGGGTCGACGTGATCCTGGACAACATGGGCGCGAAGTACCTCGACCGCAACGTGGACGCGCTCGCGGTGAACGGGCGACTCGTGGTGATCGGGCTCCAGGGCGGCACCCGGGGCGAGTTGGACCTCAACAAGCTGCTGATGAAGCGGGCAGCGGTGGCCGCGACCTCGCTGCGGGCCCGGCCGATCGCGGAGAAGTCGGCGATCGTGGCGGCGGTGCGCGAGCACGTGTGGCCGCTGGTGGCGGCCGGCCGGGTCGTGCCGATCGTGGACCGGGTGATGCCGGTGGCCGAGGCGGCCGACGCGCACCGTGTGCTGGAGGAGAGCGGACACATCGGCAAGGTCGTGTTGCGGGTGCGCTGACGGGAGCCTGCCGGGGTGGGCCGATCTGCCGCCGGACGAATGAAAATCGGATGACCGGATCGGTGCGGCGTATGTCGCTGGATGGGTCTTTTGTCGATTTTCCTTAATCTGACGACATGCCTACCCCCGGCGGCTTCGCGCGTCGACTGGCTGCCGGGTGTGTGTTCGCGGCGGTCCACGTCCTCCCCGGCTTCGGCGTGCTCGCGAGCGCGGCGCCCGTACCCCCGCCGGCCCCGGTCGACGGATCGGCGTCGTCGGCGGAACGGGCCGTCGACGACGCGGGATCGACCGCGGGCCCGCGCGGTCGGGCGCCCGCCGCACCCGGGTTGCGGCCCGATCCGCCGGTGCCGCCGCAGGAGCCGGTGGTGCCCACCACGCCGGCCAAACCCGCGCCGATCACCGACGCGCCCACCCAACAGGAGTGGGACCGGCTGCTCGACCGGCTGGCCCGACACGGCGCCCGACCGGTGACCGACGAGTCGGGGCAGGCGGTCCTCGACGTCGAGCGGGAGCTCCTGCTCACCGGGGGGACCGAGGGTCTGGACGCGCTCCGATCCTGGGGGGCGGAGATCACCGGGGACGATCGACCCGGGGTGTACGCCGTGCGCTCCGGCGGGCGAGTCGTCGCGCGGTATCTGGTGGAGACCGAGCCGAACACCTCGACCGACGCCTCCGCCCCTGCCACCCCTCCGGCCTTCGGTGCGCCGCCCACCCTGCCCAGAACCGGCCCATCCGTTGTGAATTTGACTCTGATCGCCCTCGGAGGAGCCGGTATCGTCTGCGCCGGTGGACTGCTCGTCCGGTGTTCCCCTGCGCCGCGACGACGCTGAGCGGCGGGACGCGCGTCGGTCCCGCCGGGCAGACTGGGTGTCTGGCGCATCGCGGATGAAGGGTGCAGGCTCGTCGAGGATGCGGATCGGGATACGGGGTTACCTTCCGGCAACGTCCGTCCGATGGTGGGGGGAGGAGGCGTGATGTGGTCGATCCGCGGGTTCCACCGGCGGATTCCGCTGGGACCGACGATCATCGCGTTGGCCCTCATCACGCTGCTCGTGCTCACCAACGTCTGGGGCGCCGGCCCCGGGATCCGGGCCCGGCACGACGGGGCCGCGCCCAGTCCGGCCGACATCCCGCCGCAACTGCCCGCCCAGGACCAGAGCATCGAGGCCACCCCGACGCCGACCGATGGCACCACGCCCGCACCCGCCGGGCAGCCGAGCGCCGGTGGTCAGCGGGTCCCGGCGCCCACGGTGACGGTGACCGAGACGCCGGCCCCGCCGGCCGCGCAGGACAGCGGCTCCGGCAACCGGCCCGGGACCGGCGCCACATCGCCCCCGGTCGGCGAGCCCACCACCGGCGGATCGGGCGCCACCCCCACCACCGGCGGCGGTGATCCGGGCAGCCCGCCCCCGCTGGGTCAGCGTTTTCGGGTGACCGGCCTGCGGATCGTCGCGGACCGGGCGAACGGCTCCTACGTGTGGTGCAACGGGCTCGAACAGATACAGCTGATCGGGACCGTGCTCGTGGACGGGGTCGGCCCGGGCGACGTGGTCTATCAGTGGGTCTACGACAAGGTGCGGGTGTTCCCGCCGGACATCATGCGCTTCACCGGCTCGGGGCCGCGCCAGCAGAGCCTGTCCGTGCCCTGGCCGATCCCGCCGCAACTGCTCGGGGAGGTCAGCGGCGTGGTGCAACTGCTGATCCTGCAGCCGGTGGCCAACGCGCAGACCCAGCGCTACACGTTCGACTTCCGCTGCCGGGGCCCGTTCTCCGGCAACTGACCCCGCGCCGGCGCCCGGTGATCGGGCGGCCGGCTGGATCGCGACGGCCTGGTTGCGCCCGACGGCGAGGACGCCGAAGGGCACGTCTTCTACCGGATCACCGAACCGGGCCGCGCCGAGTTGCGCGCCTGGTTCGACGCACCGGTCTCGCGCACCAACCCGCCCCGGGACGAACTCGCGATCAAGCTCGCGATGGCCGTCACCGTGCCCGGGGTCGACATCGCCACGGTGGTCCAGGGCCAACGCGCCCACACGCTGCGCGCGCTCCAGGACTACACCCGGCTCAAGACGCGCGCGGCCGAGGACGACTTGGCGTGGCAACTCGTCCTGGAATCGCTGATCTTCCACGCGGAGGCCGAGGTGCGCTGGCTCGACCACTGCGAGACCCGCCTGGCCCGCCGGGCCGCGGAGCGCGCGCCGGTCCCGGCGGTCGAGCAGTCCGTACCGCCGCGCAAGCGCGGAGCGCGCCGATGAACGGCGCCGAGCGCACGGACCCGGGGGCCGGCGCCATACCGGTCCTCGAACTCCGGTCGGTGGGCCGGATTCACGGCCGGGGCGAGGTCCGGGTGGAGGCCCTGGCCGAGGTGAACCTGAGCGTCGTACCGGGCGAGATGCCGGCCGTGATGGGACCCAGCGGGTCGGGCAAGTCGACCCTGCTGATGCTCGCCGGCACCACTCGGCGCGCTCAATCGGCGCCGGATGGCCGCGCTGCGCCGGCGCCGCATCGGCTACGTCTTCCAGGACCTCAACCTGGTCCCGGCGCTGACCGCGGCGGAGAACGTCGCGCTGCCGCTCGAACTCGACGGCGCCTCGATCCGCCGGGCCCGGCAGGCCGCGCAGGCGGCACTGACCGAGGCGGGTGCGGCGGTGGTGCCGGTCACCCACGAGGCCCGGCACGCGGCCTGGGCGGACCGGATCGTGTTCCTGCGCGACGGTCGCCTGGTGGACGACACCGGTGCCGCGGCCTCCGCCGAGGTGGTGGTCCCGTGGGCGCGGCTCGCGCTCGTGCTCGTCGTGCTGCCGCTGCTCGCGGGCCTGCTCGCGGCGCTTGTGACACGATCGCGTGCGGTGCTGCGCGGGAGGACGGCATAACCCTCCGGCGCTCCTAGGATGAGATGCATGGATACGCCGAACAGCGAAGCGAATGGTGAGAACCCGCAGGTGGTGATCGTCGGGCCGGATGGCATGGCGCTCGGCGGCGGCCTCGGTGAAGAGGGCGGTGAACTCGCGGTGACCGACATGGTGGAACAGCCCGCGAAGGTCATGCGCATCGGAAGCATGATCAAGCAGCTCCTCGAGGAGGTGCGTGCGGCTCCCCTCGACGAGGCGAGCCGGGTGCGCCTGAAGGAGATCCACGCCAGCTCGATCAAGGAACTGGAGAAGGGGCTCGCCCCGGAACTGGTCGAGGAGCTGGAGCGCCTGTCGCTTCCGTTCACCCACGACTCGGTGCCCAGCGAGTCCGAGCTGCGGATCGCGCAGGCACAATTGGTGGGATGGCTCGAAGGGCTGTTCCACGGCATCCAGACCGCGCTGTTCGCCCAGCAGATGGCGGCGCGCGCACAGCTGGAGACGATGCGTCGGGCGCTGCCGCCCGGCGTGGGACCCGGGGGACAGGGCGAGCCGCCGCACACCCAGTCGGGTCCGTATCTCTAGCCTTCGGCATCGTCCGTAGCCCTCGGGATCGTTCGGACGACGAGTCCGGACGCCCGTCGTCGCGGGGCGCATCGGGGCGGCGCCTGCCCGGCGCCGCCCCGGTGCGCTCGCGTCGGGTCTCTGACAGGCTGTCGGCGGTACGACGGGAGCGCTGTTCGGTAGGTCGACTCGCGGGGCCGTCGTGCCCGAGTCGTGAAGCGTGGAGGGCGGCCTGACGGTGACCGTTTCGGGGGACCCGGCTCGGGCGAGCGGGCGCGTCTTCGGTGGCGGGCGGTATCGCACCGGACGGCGGATCGGCGGCGGCGGGATGGCCGTGGTGCACGAGGCGCACGACCTGATGCTCGACCGGCTCGTCGCGGTCAAACGGCTGCGCAGCGACCTGGCCGAGGACACCGTCGCGCGTTCGCGCTTCGCCCGCGAGGCCGAGCACGCGGCCGCGCTGGATCATCCCACCATCGTCCGTGTGTTCGACACCGGCGCCGACCCCGGCGAGGACGGGGTCCTGGTGCCGTGGATCGTGATGGAGCTGGTGCGCGGGATCACCCTGCGCGACCTGCTGGAGGCGCACGGCCCGGTGCCCTGGCCGCGCGCGCTCGCGATCACCGCCAAGGTGCTCGACGCGCTGGAGTACAGCCACGATCGCGGCCTGGTGCATCGCGACATCAAGCCGGTCAACGTGATGATCACCCCGGACGGCGCGGTCAAGGTGATGGACTTCGGCATCGCCCGCGCCCTGTTCGTCACCGACGGCGCGCTGACCGACCCCGGTCGGATCATGGGCACCCCGCAATACTTCTCGCCCGAGCAGGCGTTCGGGCATCCCGCCTCCACCCGCAGCGACCTGTACTCGGTGGGCTGTCTGCTGCACGAGTTGCTGGTCGGCGTGCCGCCGTTCGACGGCGGTACCGCGGTGCACATCGCGTACCGGCACATGCGCGAGGACCCGACCCCGCCGTCGGCGTACCGCCCGGACCTGCCGGGAGCGGTCGACGACCTGGTGCTGCACGCGCTGCGCAAGGATCCGCACCTGCGCTTCGACACCGCCGGGCGGATGCGCGAGTCGGTGCGGCGGATCCTGCCGGAGAACGTCTGGGACTCGGTCCTGTACGGCGCGGGCGGCCCGCCGCCGGCCGGGCCGGGGCCGGCACCGACACCCGTACCGATGGGGCACCGGCCGGGCCGCCCGCCGATCGGTGGTCCGCCGTGGGCGCGGGTGTTGTCCGGATTCGGGCCGCGCGCCCGTTCGGCGGGCGCGCACAGCGCGCCGGGCGGGCACGGTCGCCGGGCCGGCGCCGGTGCCGCGTTCGCGGCGACGGTGCTCGGCGTACTGGCCGTGCTCGCGTCCATCCTGATGTTGCGCTGAACCCGGAGCCGCGCCGAGCGGGTCGTCCGGCCCGGACGCCGGGTCGGTCCGGCCCGCGGAAGCCCTCGGCCGGGAATCCGGAATCCCGTTACCATGGCCTCTCCGCACCGGAGTACCGCCGATCCCGGTATCGTTTCGGGACTTGACGCGAGGATGCACCACATTTCATCAGCACATGGGCGCGGGCCCCAGCCCCGGCGCCACGTGAGGGGACTGTCGAGGATGATCGCCGAGTCCCCGGTCACAACCCCGACGCCCGAGACGGCGTGCCTTTGTGGCCGGCCGATCGTTGGAACCGTCGTGCTCCCCCGCTCCCGTGGTGTTTTCCGCTCCCCCCTGCTCGCGGCGGACCGTATCGCCACAGTTCGGCGGCCCCGAGCGGGTCGCCCCGACGCGCAGGGCGAGGAGCGATGACCGCGCCGCAGGGACCGGACGACCGCGAGGCGTCCGGCACACAGGTCAAGACGGTCGGATCCGGCCGCTACGAACTCGGTCGCCAACTCGGTCGAGGCGGCATGGCCGAGGTGCTGATGGCCCACGACGTGCGGCTCGGCCGTACGGTCGCGGTCAAGACGCTGCGCCCGGACCTGGCCCAGGACCCGGTCGCCCGCTCGCGGTTCGGCCGCGAGGCGCAAAACGCCGCGTCGCTGAACCACCCCGCGATCGTGTCCGTCTACGACACCGGCGAGGACCGGGTCGGCGACGAGCTGGTGCCGTTCATCGTGATGGAGTGCGTCGAGGGTCGCACCGTCCGGGAACTGCTCGGCGAAGGCAACCCGATACCGCTGGAACAGGCGCTGCGGGTCACCGAGGGGATCCTGGAGGCGCTGGAGTACAGCCACCGCCACGGCATCATCCACCGCGACATCAAGCCCGCGAACGTGATCATCACCAACTCGGGCGCGGTCAAGGTGATGGACTTCGGGATCGCCCGCGCGATGCACAGCGCGGCGACCACGATGACCCAGACCGGCATGGTGATGGGCACGCCGCAATACCTGTCGCCGGAACAGGCCCTGGGCCGGACCGTCGACGCGCGCAGCGACCTGTACTCCAGCGGTTGCCTGCTCTACGAACTGCTGGCGCTGCGTCCGCCGTTCAACGGGGACACCCCGCTGTCCGTGGTCTACCAGCATGTGCAGGACGATCCGCGCCCGCCGTCGATGATGGATCCGCGCGTGCCGCCGCACCTGGACGCGATCGCGTTGAAGGCGCTGGCCAAGAACCCCGACGATCGTTACCAGACGGCCGACGAGATGCGGATGGACATCCGCCGTGCGCTGGCCGGTCAGCAGGTGTCGGTGGCGGTTCCGCCGCGGGTGCCGACCCAGCAGGGTCAGCGGCCCGAGTTCGGCTCGTGGAGCCAGGTGGCCCCCGGGGCGACGGCGGTGTCGCCGCAGACCGGATCGGCCGAGGCCACCGCGGCGATGCCGCCGTTGGCGGGCCGGGCGGCGGGCGGCGGGCAACAACCGGGCGCCAACGACGGCGGCACCGGGCAACTGCCGATCGTGGCGCCCGCGTCGGAGCGGCCCAAGCGCAAGCTGCCGATCTATCTGGTGGCCGCGCTCGCGGTGGTCCTGATCGCGATCGGCGCGGTGTTCCTGGTCAAGGGTTTGCCGGGCGGCGGCGACAGTCCGTCGAAGACGGACGAGAAGAAGGGCAGCCAGACCACCGGCGGCGAAGGCGCACAACCGGCGGCGTCGGTCGGCGCCACCCCGGACACCAACAACAAGTCGACCCCGACCGCGCCGCCGAGCAGCCCGCAGCAGACCTGGCGGTCCACCTCGACGCCGACGAGCACGTGGCGGGATACGGGCGGGGCCTCGTCGGGGCAGACCCACGCGCCGAGTTCGCCGCCGCCCACCAAGCCGTCGGAGACGAACAGCCAGCCGGCCTCCCCGCCTCCCACGAAGCCTGGCGACACCACCAAGGGCGGTTCGGGCGGCGGGTCGCCGCCGGCGACCGGCAGTTCCAACTGACATCCGAGAACCCGGAACCCCGCGCGGGTCACCATCGGTGACGCGCGCGGGTTCTCGTTTTCCGAGAGGGACGCCGCTCGCCCGCTCAGCCCAGGAAGGCTTCCAGCACCTCGTCGTAGGACATCGTCCACCACACGATCAGCGCGGCGGAGGCGGGAAACAACGGGGCACAGCGCGGGTCGTGTTCGAGGTAGTGCCGGGTGAGCATCCAGAAGTCGTTCAGCCGCTCCCACCACAACCGGTGCACGGCGGCGGCGAGTTGGGTCGGCCCCGGATCCAGCATCGCCCGGTATCCGCCGACGAAGCCGCGCACCCGGTCGAGGTCGAGCGTGCCCGAGATGCGGTCGGTGAAGAAGATCAGCGCGGCCCGGACCAGTTCCTCGGTGTGGGGCAGCGCGGCGAGCCGGTCCCAGTCGATGATCGCCACCGGGTCGTTGCCCTGATAGAGCACGTTGAGCGGGTGGAAGTCGCCGTGTACGTAGCCCGTATGCGGTGCGTCGTGGTCACGAGGTCGCCGGTGTGCGTGCCGCAGCAGCAGCGCGCGCCGCTCGATCAGGCGCAGTTCGGCGAGCCGGTCGAAGGAGTCGCTGTCGGGTCGGGCCCGGATCCCGGTGAGCAGGCGCTCGATGGTGGCCAGGGATTCGTGCGGGTCGGCGGTGGGGACGAGGAGCGGCTGCTGGATGGGCGGCAGCAGGCGCGGCAGCGTGACATGTACGCCGCCGAGCAGCGCGCCCACCCGCGCACACCCCCGGGCGTCGAGTTCGGTGCCGCGCCGATGGATGCCGTCCACCCAGGGATACAGGGCGAACCAGCGGCCGCGCGAGGACAGTACGGTGCGCCCGCGCCGGTCGGTCACCGGTGCGATCGCGGGTATGCCGCAGGCGGCGAGCCGCTGCGTGGTCCGGTGCTGGAACCGGATCGTGTCGGGTCGTTGGTCCAGATAGTGCTTGAGAAACCAGCGTCCCCTGGTGGTGACGACCTCGTAGCCTCGGTTGAGCAGGCCTTCGGCGATGGGCCGGAACGAGAGAGCCTGGCCGACCCGATAGCGGTCGATCGTCACAGCCAGTGGGGACCCTGGCCGGGAGGGGGAGTACACGGCGTCAATCTATGTCACGGAAAGCAATCGAGTAACTACTCTGTGCAACCTTCACGCGTAAGCGTGTCTTCGGCGTCACGCGTTCGTGGAGCCGGTTGGTCCGTACACCGAAACCGGCCGCCATGCCGCCCTCTCAGCCGAACAACTTTTCCAATACCTCGGCCACGCCGTCGTCCTGATTGCTCCCGGTATGCCGGGTCACCGCCGCCAGTACGTCGGGATGTGCGTTGGCGACCGCGTACGCCTGTCCGGCCCAGGCGAGCAGCGGCAGGTCGTTGGGCATGTCGCCGAACGCCACCACGTCCTCGGTCCGGATACCGCGCTGCGCGCAGAACCAGGCCAGCGTACTGGCCTTGCTGATGCCGAGGGCACTGATCTCGACGAGAGCGATCGAGGAAGAGTGGGTGAACTCCGCGTACGCTCCCGCCCGGTCGCGGGCCAGCGCGAGGAACACGTCCGGGTCGAGGCTGTGGTGTCGGGCGAGCAGCTTGAGCACCGGGCCGGTCAGCAACTCCTCGACCGGGCCCACCGCGTGCACGATCGACACGTCGCGTTCGAGTGCGGGATAGCTCGGCTCGTGCATGAAGCCGGTCTCGGTCTCCACCGCGAAGCTGACGTCGGGCACCGCCTCGCGCAACAGCCGGCTGACCTTGCGCGCGGCGGTGACGTCCATCGTGTGGGTGCCCACCACCCGCTCGCTGCGCAGGTCGTAGACCACCGCGCCGTTGCCGCAGATGGCCAGTCCGCGGTGGCCGGTGACGTCCGCGACGCGCTTCATCCAGCGGGGCGGGCGGCCGGTGACGAAGACCACCTCCGCGCCCGAGGACTCGACCAGCTCCAGGGCGGCGAGCGTGCGCGCGGAGATGGACCCGTCGTCACGCACGATGGTGCCGTCGAGGTCGGTGGCCACTAGGCGTGGGCGATTCGTGATGGTCACGGGTACATCCTCGCTCGAAAACGATTCTCCACTCGCGGCGGTCCCCACCCCACCCGAGGCGGGACCGCCTCTGACGGAGCCGCAGAATTCGGGTCGGGTGACCCGGAGCGAAGCGGAGGGACAGCCGACCCCTCGCGAGCCGGAGCGAAGCGCCCGATCAATCGAGTTGCCGCAGCCCCTCCTGCGCGATGCGCTCGAACAGTGCCTGGTCGGCGGCGAAGACCGAATCGGGAACCGGCCAGTGGATCGCCAGCTCGGTGATGCCCAGTTCCCGGTAGCGCCCCGCGTAGTCGACGAACGCGTCCATCGAGTCGAGGGGGCGCTCCAGGGTCGAGCCCTGGAGGAGGACCCGCTCCAGCTCCTCCGGCTTGCGACCCTCGCTCGCGCAGATGTCGGACAGCCGGGCCAGTTGCTCGGCGATCACCTTCGGGCAGACCTCGGCCGGCACCCCCTTGGGGTCGCGGGTGTCCCCGTAGGTGATCCACCCCTGGCCGTGCCGGGCGGCCAGGCGCATGCCGCGCGGTCCGGTGGCCGCGAGGTAGATGGGTACCCGCGGCCGCTGCCGGCCGCCCGGGATCATCCGCACGTCCTCGGCGGTGTAGTAGGTGCCCCGGGAGGTCACGGCCGGCTCGGACAGCAGCCGGTCGAGCAGGGGGACGAACTCGGCGAGCCGATCCGCGCGCTCCCTCGGGGTCCACGGCTGCCCGCCCAGGGCGGTGGCGTCGAAGCCGTTGCCACCCGCGCCGACCCCCGCGATCAACCGGCCGCCGGAGATGTCGTCGATGGCCGCGAGGTCCTTGGCGAGGGTGACCGGGTGGCGGAAGTTGGGCGAGGTGACCATCGTGCCCAGGCGCAGCCGCTCGGTGACCGCCGCGGCGGCGGTGAGGGTGGGGAGCGCGCCGAACCAGGTGTGCTCCCGGAAGCTGCGCCAGGACAGGTGGTCGTAGGTGTACGCGGCGTGGAAGCCCAGGTCTTCGGCCTGCCGCCAGATCTTTCGGCCTTCGGTCCAACGGTGGATCGGGAGGATCACAGTGCTCAAACGCATCCGTCGACCATACGTGCCCGGTCGGGGCGACCCCACGGCCCGGCCCGCCGCTACCGTACGAACGCCCCCGCCCGGGTGGCCGTCTCGGCCGCCGCCGCCGCGCGGTCCGCGCTCGCCTCGTCGAGCGGGTCGCCACTGGCCAGGAGTCGGTAGTACAGCGGCGCCGACACCGCCCTGATCACCTCGTGTGGATCCGTGCCCACCGGCGCCTCGCCGCGTTCGATCGCGGCCGTCACGCAGGGCGCCCATTCGTCCACTCGCGTGGCGTAGAAGGCGTGCAGCGCCGCCGCGGCCCGGGCGTCGCAGGTTGCCGCCGCGATCACCGCCTTGAACAGCGCGCCCTGGCGCTCGTCCACCAGCGTGCGGCGGACCAGGTGTGCGTTGGACCGCAGGTCGCCCAGCAGTGAGCCGGTCTCGGTGCGCGACACCGAGCTGTCCGCCATCTCCACCAGCAGGTCCGCGACCAGCCCGGTGGCGCTGCCCCAGCGTCGGTACACGGTGGTCTTGCCGACCTCGGCGCGCTGTGCCACCTCGGCCAGGTCCAGCCCGGCGAAGCCCCGCTCGGCGAGGAGGTCCCCGGCCGCGCGCAGGACCGCCTCGCGTACCCGGGCGGTGCGTCCACCGGGGCGGACGGTGCCTTCCGATGTCATAACGGGACTCCTGTTCCATTAAGTCGATCCATCGTGCTACCTTCTGGGCATCTTAACGGGAAAACAGACCCGTTAATACCTTGCCTTGGATTCGCTCGGGAGGCGCACATGTCCACGCTCGATCACCGCACCAGGCCCGTCGAGGCCCCACCCGTCACCCCGGTGGGGGCCCCCCACCCGGCCCGCGCGGCCGCCCCCCCGCGGAGCCGGGCGCCGAAACGGGGGGTGTGCCCGGGGGGGGGGGCCCCCGTGAATTTTGCGGGGGTGGTATAGGTACAGTAAAGGGCGCGGCC